>CBDULU010000059.1:0-8934 GCA_965368155.1 uncultured Flavobacteriaceae bacterium | reverse complement strand
CATACACCCGTATAATTTCTCCGTTTCCTCTACCCTCAACACTTCTAACATAGGCATTGACAACTTTAGTCATCGGAATCGGGTTATGCCCTGGAAAAAAATCTTTATATTTCTGGTAGGCATCTTCCACCACTCCTAAAGAAACAACATTAATTCTCAATTCATTTTCGATTTCAAGAGCCACAGCTTTAACAAAACTATGGAGGGCACCATTTACCATAGCAGCACTTGTTGTTTTCACTACCGGATCATCGGCCAGTATTCCTGTGGAAAGTGTAATAGAACCTTTTGATTTCAAATAGTCTTGACCAATGCGTACAAGGTTTACCTGACCCATTAATTTACTTCTGATACCGATATAGTAATCTTCTTCACTTAGGTCTTTGAAATCATCCCATTTGGCTTCTCCTGCAATGCAAATAATTGAGTCTAGTGAAGGGATCGATTCCAAAAGGTCATGAATGGAGTCTGCACTTGTTATATCAACCAGGAAATCACCACTGTTTCTTCCCGCTATAAGAACATCGTGTTTTTCATTTAGGCGCGAAACAACTCGCTTTCCAATGGTGCCATGACCTCCTATGATTAAAATCTTCATATGTTTTTCAATTTTAAGAGTGAAATAAAACTAAAGTTATCTGATTTTCCAGTCTGTTTTGACATGAGCTTAAAGATAATTAAAAGTTGATAGACGCAGTCTTTTGGCGACGAGGTTTTATCTATTTATATAAAAAAGATGACCACATAAATTGACAATATATAAATAGAATTATCTTGGTTAGTGCTTTTTTACCGCAATGATAATTCCAGTTGACCAATTCATTTTAGTCAACTGTAAATCGTCACGATTTTCAAGCTTGTCAATTAATTCATTTACCAGATCCTGATGGCCTTCAGGCCAGTTGGGTTGAGCAATCATATCGTCAATGACATACATCCCTCCGACTGTGAGAAATTCCAAAGTTTGGTCTAAGTCACTATATTTTCCAGGCCATGCGTCTGCAAAAATCAGGTCAAATTTAGTTCCTTTAGAATCTTTTATCCATTTGGAACCATCCTCACAGACAATATGCACCCTCCTGTCATGGCCGAAAAATTCTGAAGCAATTTCAGTCAATTGAGGGTCGTTATCAAGGCTTGTTATTTTAGAATTCACATCCATACCGTCAATCATCCAGGATAGCGATAAGCCTATACCGGTTCCAATTTCCAGAAGATTCGACCCCGGTTTAGAGCTGATAAGGGTTTTAAGCAAAGAACCAATGTATAGGTCAGAAGGCATGGTAAAACCAATTTCCTTGCATTTCTCTATAAGAAGACTATAACTCTTGGGCAAACCTGATATAACGAGATCATTCATATAGAACTGATTTGAAAAGATTAGTTTTTTGCTGATTCAATGATGAGTCCCTGATTCGGCTGGGGAATATACCAAACATTATTTTTGAGATCCACTCCGCCTTTCATTTGTTCTTGAACCACAAGGTCAACAACAAATATGCCCTTCTCGGCCATATTTTCAAAAGTATCAATACCATCATTTGGAAAATTCTGTCTGGTTCTGTGAATATTAAATCGATTCGAGAATGTTTGATCAAAAGCCTTTTCAACCCCCTCTTTACCGATCATAAAGCCAAGTAAACCACCCCAGGTGGCCGTGGGATTATCTGAATCCCATCCGCTTAATGCGCCAATTTTAATAGTTTCCAAAAGATCTCCCTCTCCGTATAACAAGCTGATAATACTTGAAGCATAATTGATCCCAGCAGCGAAGCAACCGTTGCAGTAGAGGTTTTTTGAAGTGATGTCATAACCATCTTTTTGCTCAACCTGGTATCTTTGATAGACCGAATCGCGAGCTGCTTCCCAGGTAGCTCCGTCATCATACTGACTTTTGACAAAATCAAACATTTTCGAGGAATAAGATTCTTCCGGAAGTCTTTTTCTCGCTTGATCTGCCATCCAATGGATCTTTTCTTTCATACTGAGATCTGAATCTACATAGGAGGCTAAAGAATACATGATCACGTAATATTCAGAAATCCATGCTGCATCTTCCGAAGCCGTTGTTCTTATGGGAAGATGTGCCATTTTTACGGCAATATCAGGGCGTGAGGGCGCGAAGAAACCAAATATTTCAGTGGTAAGTTGGGCGTCGATCATCATATAATTTTCATTGTTTTCAGGCTGACTTGTTGCGGGTGGTAACATCCCTTTGTTCATAAGATCAAAGGCAGTTTGATTGGACACCCATAGAAAATTTTCTTCTTCTGCCTTCATATGTTTTATCCAACCGTCACGTATCTGTTCAGGACTTAGTACCGTGGCTTTGTTTGTATAAAGAAGATGCTGATACATGTATTCTATATCCGTGTCGTCATCTGCACCCCAAATACTGTCTTGGCCCATAAGCACAAAATCTATGGTTGGCGATAAAGAACTGGGAATTCCTTCACCCCATATGCTTGGATGATCAGTCTGCCCCCAATCTTTTCGGGTGTAGAAATCACCGGTTTTGATATCACCAATATTACCGATCTTATCCATTTCAGTGACCAAGCCTGTCCAATTGGCAATGCACTCACCCAACCAAAATCCATAAAGCTGGTCTCTGTAGGCTTCCCTTGATATTACAAGATCTGAAGCTTTTTTCTTATAATCGAGATAAACAATTCCCGTATCTTTCAATGAACTTATCGGCTCAGCTTGAGACTCAGTTTTATTTTTAGTCGTACAGGAATTGGTTAAACCTAAACAAAAAACGACTAAAACAGTGAAAATTAGTTTCATGAGTAAAGATATATTTCAAGATCAAATGTATGGGTTTTGACCTTAAGACGTTGAACTTTTACGTTTCAGCCAAATCCGATTTTATTTTACAGAGACTGTTTTACTTAGGGTTGGTGAGGCTCCAAGATCAAGACTGCGTTTTGTTGGTAAACTTCCACCAATGGAAAGTGTATAACTCCCCTTCTTAAGTTCCTTTTCTCCTTTTTCATTGATCTGGTTTAGCATCTGTGGTGAAACAACAAAAGATATTTCCTGGCTTGATCCGGGTTTTAAAGAAACCCTTTGAATTCCCTTTAAGGAAAAAAGAGGGCTATCCAATACTTTTGAATTAGCTGTAATATATAACTGTACGATTTCGTCTGCACTTTGATTAGAAGTATTAGTCACCTTACAAGTCAACGTCGTGCTTTCTTTCTTTGAAATACTTTCCTTGGAGAGTTTTAAATCCGAATAATCAAATTTCGCGTAGCTAAGTCCAAAACCAAAAGGATACATGGGCTCCTTAGTCATATAGCGATAGGTCCTACCCTTCATCGAATAATCTTCATAGGCTGGTAATTGATCCAGGCTTTTAGGAAAAGTGATAGGCAATCTTCCCGAAGGGGAAACACTTCCAAACATAATGTCTGCAGCTGCGGTACCACCTTCTTCTCCCGGATACCAGGCAAACAGCAGAGCATCAGCAAGTTCATGAACTTCTGAAAGATTCATGGGGCAACCTCCTGTAATAATGACAATGACTGGTTTTCCATGATTTCCCTTGATCTTTTTCAAATAATCAATCTGATTCTGAGGAATGTTATAATCAAGTCTGTCTCCAAAATATGGAGAGGAGATGGATTCTCCTTCTTCTCCCTCAATATGCCTGGTTAAACCCATAACAACAATATTGGCATCGGCATTTGCGGCTTCACCTGAACTCCAATCAATTGGATTGACATTTGGCTGATCAAGCGTTGTTCCCGGACTGTACTGTACCTGGCTCCCTAGAGCAACTTTTGCGGTAATGCCCTCCAAAAAAGTGACGATTTGTGAATTCACTCCAAAATAGTTTCCCAACAAGGCATCAATTGAAGCCGCATTTGGACCCACCACATAATATCGTTCAAGATCATTTCTTAGAGGTAAAACGCCATTATTCTTTAATAAAACCATTGATTTTACCGCAGTTTCATAAGCAAGTTCTCGATGATCTTTACTATTGATCACCTCTGATGAAATTTGATTATATGGATTGCTCTCAGAAGGATCAAAAAGGCCTAATTTAAATCTTGTTTTAAGTAGTTTAGCCAATTGTTCATCTATATCAGATTCCTTAATCAACCCCAACTCCATTGCCTCTGTAAGAGCTTCAAAGGTATTCCCACAGTTCAAACTAACACCACTCTTTAACGCTAAGGCAGCGGCCTCAGTTTTATTTGAAACCGTTCCGTGACCTATTTCAGAATAGAAATCGGTTAGTGCACCGCAATCTGTTAAAATATGGCCTTTAAAATTCCATTGTTCGATTAAGATATCTGTCAAAAGACTATTGCTGCCACAACAGGGCTCATCATTTGTTCTGTTATAGGCACACATGATAGACTCTACGTTTGAGTCAACCAATTGTTCAAAAGCCGGTAAATAGGTTTCGTAAAGATCTTTTTGACTTACTACAGCATTGAATTCATGTCTTAGTTTTTCGGGACCACTATGTACAGCAAAATGCTTGGCACAGGCAGCTGTTTTTAAGTAGGTTGGATGATCACCTTGCAGACCTTTTACAAAAGAAGCACCTAACAAGCCGGTTAAAAATGGGTCTTCCCCATAGGTTTCCTGCCCTCGACCCCAACGAGGATCTCTAAATATATTTACATTGGGTGTCCAGAAGCTAAGCCCGTTGTAGCGTTTATAATTCCCTGCTTTTTGGGCGGCGTTGAACATGGCTCTTGCCTCATCTGAAATGGCAGTCGATACCCGATATAATAGATCAGGATCAAAAGTGGCAGCCATTCCAATAGCCTGAGGAAAAATAGTTGCATTTCCTGACCTGCCTACTCCGTGTAAAGCCTCGTTCCACCAATCATACGGAAGTATATCAAGGCGGTCAATTCGAGCAGAGCTATTTACCATTTGAGAAACTTTTTCCTCAATGGTCAGTGCTTCAAGGAGTAAATTAACCCTATCATCAATTGGCAGTTTAGGATCTTTGAAAGATCCGTTTTGAGCTTGAATAAGGCAGGTACTTGTCAATAAAAAAAGGCTGATGAGCCAATACTGTTGGGTCTTTGTTAAGAAAAAATTCATCGGTTTAGATTAAGAAGCATAAAGATAGGAAATGCCATTAAAAAAACGATAAAAGAAATGCTGCTGCATAGTAGTTTACGACACGAATTTTTAAATCAAAAAAAGGGAACCAGACTTTTCTGTCTAGATTCCCTTTTTAAATTACAATATGCCCTTTACCCTTGGAGCAGTTTGATCAATTTTTGGGTTTAATATTTTGATTGACTCTAAATAAGTTTCCGGGATCATATTTGGTCTTTATTTCCACAAGACGGTCATAGTTTTGTCTGTAACTGTCACGCACTCTTTCCTGACCTTCATCCATCATAAAATTGGTATAGGCACCACCGGAAGAATATGGATGCAATGCTTCCTGATAGCTTTTTGCCCATTCCGTTATTTTTTCAGCATTGGCAGGGTCGGCATCTACGCCAACAAAAACACCTGCGTATTTTGCATCTCTGTAAGCCCAGGGGGTGTCTGTAATTCCTGGTTTACTTGCTGCACCACTTATAGGGTACATATGCATTTGAGAAAGAGGTGTTGGGATAGTTGAACCGAATTTTTTATGTTCAGCCCTGGCTTCAGGCCCTAATTCAGTAAAGAAATCAGCTCTCCAATACCATTGCATTCCTGGTGGAAGCAGGCCATCGAAGAGGGTTTGAACTGAAGGATAGGGCATCTCTCCAACATGAGCAAATAAGGGTTGTTTATCCAATACCGGCTTGAACATTTCATCAAATTTGGCAGGGTCTCCCACGTAACACCACACGATACCACAGAATTTTTTAAGATGCAGGTGATCAGGAAATGGTGGGCCGGGGATGATCATTGTAGCGACAAAACCATTCAGATCTTCATCAGCATTATGGATAAAATCGTGGTACCATTCCATGATCTCTTCTGTTTGCTCCACCGGCCAGAGGGTTGGACCGCCAATAACAGTTTTTACCGGATGGGCCTGAAATTTAAAAGAAGTTACAATTCCGAAATTTCCACCACCACCTCTAATAGCCCAATAAAGATCGGCATTTTGTGAGGCATTTACAGTTACAAAAGAACCATCTGCAAGGACCATATCAGCTTCAAGTAAATTATCAATAGTGAGGCCATATTTTCTTGACAAATGACCCACACCACCTCCAAGAGTTAATCCCCCAACACCGGTAGTGGAGATAATTCCTGCAGGTACGGCCAAACCAAACGGATGAGTGGCATGATCAACTTCACCCCAAAGATTACCACCACCTACTCTCACAGTATTATCTTCTGTATTTACCCTAATATATTTAATTCCAGACAGATCAATAACCATTCCACCATCGCAAATTCCTAAACCACCGCCGTTATGACCACCGCCTCTTACGGCGACTAAAAGGTTGTTTTCGCGCCCATAGTTCACGCAAGACATGACATCGGCCACATCAACACATTTGACGATCATACCGGGACGTTTATCGATCATCCCGTTGTATATTTTTCTTGATTCATGATAGTTTTCGCTTTCCGGAAGAATTACATCTCCCCGGATCTGAGCTTTAAAGTCTTCAAAGTTGGCTTCCATAAGTTTGATATTTAGATTAGTTAATTTCGTTGGTTTACATGGAGATATTATAAAATTAGGTTGACCTGTCAATTTGAGATGCAAGTTTTAGATCAAATAATTATATAATTGACTCAAATACGCTTTTATAAAGGCATTAAAATCTTAATCATCTTTGTTTGGGAAGGAAAGATGCCGAATCACATTTGACATTCATCAATTGGATTTCCTCTAAGTTAATAAATTTTTCTGAAACGAATAAATTTAAAGGCTTATAGACAATAGGTTAACCCATTTTACCAGATTCCAGGAATCATGGTTTTACGGTTTTTTGGATATTCAGGAAAATGGTTTTTATACCATTTGTGATGACCAAGTGCCCTTGGGAGAAGATTTGCACCGGTCCATATTAGAAATGATAAGGCCGGTAAATTCCAGGCCATGATCACAAAACCGGTCCATTGCACCAATTCCCCAAAAAGGTTAGGACAAGATACGTATTTGAATAAAAAACCAGTCGGAATTTTATAACTCGTTTCCCCCGGCTTTCTTAAATGAATTAAAATATGATCACTTTTTTGATTGATCATAAAACCAAGTATAAAAAGCGAAAGCCCCAAAATAAAATTCCATTGATAAAACGAATCTAAACCATAAGATTCAAAATGGGCAAGAAAGTATCCGTTAAGCCCCGCATTCATACAATTAAAAAAAATGGCAGATCCGACAATGACCAGAGGCATTTTTTTTCCTTTTGTTCTTATCCTAAAGGGATATATAAACGTTCTATTCAGGTAATGAACGAGCCATAATAGCGATAAAATAGTTGCATAAGTACTTTGATTAGAATTCAAATAGAAATAAAGAATGATAAAAAAGGAGGGCGCCTCCATAATGATCCATCCAAGCCTATTAGAAATTTCCGGACCCCACCCTTTCTTAACATGTCTTCCATAAGGTGCTGTAACATATTGCAATAGCATAAAAGAGGCTATTCCTATACCAGCCCATATGATACTGATTAGATTAAGGGTTTCTAAAGTCATGTCATTTGATTTTCATTGAACCATTGAATAAGGTCCTTGATACTATGTTGAGTTTCTCGATTCGTATGCCCAAGCTCATTTATCGCCTTTGAGCAATCCATTCTCTTTGGAGCATATTTTAAAGTGATTAAACTTTCTTTATTTACGGGCCATTTGAGTTTAAAAAACCTATCATAGATCTTGATAAAAGGTAAGAATTTAATCAATAAATCAAGCGACAATAATGAAGGTATTTTAGTTGGACAAGCTATTCCCGCAAGCTCCTTTAAACTGATGTACTGCCCTCCTGTAAGGTATACCCCTCCCTTTTTTGCCATAGAAATACTATTGATAATGGTTCGAGAAAGATCCCTGACATCAACCATATTATATCCGCCATTAGTAATAAATGGTAGTTTTCCCCTATATAAGTCGAGGATGGTACGGCCAAACCTAGAAGGACCTGGATCTTCTGGGCCTACAATTGCTGTTGGTCTGATAATAATAGCGTCCAAATCGTACTTTTCGACATTTTCAAGTACGTGTATTTCGCTCTGCGCCTTAGTCCAGGCATAAAAAAAAGCTTTGTCAGATCTGTAAGATCGGTTTTCGTTAAAGACCTCATTCTGCACTGGGTCTTCGGTGGCAGTAGATGAACTGATATGAATAAAACGAATGGGTTTATTCAAGCAGGATTGTATCAGGTTTTTGGTCCCGGTTACATTGACTTTATAAACAGTATCACGATCTATTTCACCTAATGAAATGGCACTGGCGCAGTGAATTATTGCATCAATGTTATCTGTTAATTCGGATAGGGCCTCTAAGTTACTGAGATCACCTTCAACCCAGGTCAACAGTGGATGTATAAAAGGAATAGAGGAATGCCTGATCAAGGCTTTTACGGCATATTCCTGATCAAGTAGCGCTTTGATGAGGTTTATTCCCAAATGCCCAGTTCCTCCGGTTATGGATATGGTTTTTTTATGTTTCAATAAATACTCTTTATGTGATGATAGCGCTCAATCTTGTTGAGGGTGCTTTTTATTGTGAATCTCTTCTTTTAAGATGGCATTGATGTCTTTTTTCGCTCCTTTAAGAAGGTAAACACTAGTTCCTTTGTCTCTTGCATATTCATTTTCAACTTCTCCTTGTGGGGGATTAATGCCTAAACCTCTAGTGGCAGACATGATTAGATCGACAGGGCTTTTTATCATGCACGCAGTTGCCTCAAAAAAGTGATCTGACATTAAAAGTACCTTTAAAGCATTGGTGACTTCATAGTCATTGTCTCTAATGATAGTTGATAAC
>CBDULU010000058.1:0-8973 GCA_965368155.1 uncultured Flavobacteriaceae bacterium | reverse complement strand
ACTATTACATCTATACAGGTTATGTATTTGAATTGAAAGATGGAGCATGGGAATTAGAGCCTTCCTTATACTTTAAATATTTTGAAAGTGATACCAGATCGATTTCAGATATCAATATCAAGGCCAAAAAAATGACGGATGATGGGTATTTTTGGGCAGGTTTTAGCACAAGATTTTTAAATGACCAAAGCTTCGAACCACTAGCAATTGTACCACTTTTGGGCCTAAAAAAGAAAGATTTTTACGTAGGATATGCATTTCAATACAATATTAATGAAGCAAATGAGTTAAATCATGGAGGGACTCATATGTTGACATTAGGATATGATTTTGAATCCAGAAGAGGAAGTCCCAGATGGTAGTGCTAGAAATAGAAAATTGTTTAAGAGAATATAAATATTTGAGCTATGAAAAAGATCAAAATTATCTTGTTTTTAATGTTGTTCGTTATATTAAGTTTTTCAACGTTTGGATGAAATCCGGCAGAACTAAAATAATCAACTCCCCGCTAACTATTTGTTTAATATTAAAAGAAACCATTAACCATGAAAAGTTTTAAAATTATCATCATGCTTTTTGTCTTCACGCTTTTTAGCGTTCAGGGTAGTTTCGCTCAGGAGGGAAAGAAAACAGAAAAACCGGTTTATAAAACAACCAAAGAGAAAACACCAGTAAAGGTAAAAGAATCATTAAAAGATTATTCAAATTACAAAATATCCAATGAAGTGACCTATATGAAAAAGAAGGATATGAATGTGTATAAATTCAAAGTAGAAAAAGGAACTTGGTCTCATTATTTATTGATCAATGAGAAAGGTAAAATTATTGGCATAGAAACAGGTGAACATTAAAGCTTAAAGTCATCTGGAAAAATTTTTAATAAATTTTTCAGATTTGTTTGTATGTATGCCCTATTACCTTCCGGTAATAGGGTTTTTTTACAAATTGAGTTTTTTCTTTCTTTCTTTAAGTTCGAAACTTTCTCCCAAATATACTTTTCTTACCAATTCATCATCGGCCAGTTCTTTGGGTGTCCCTTCTTTTAAGATACCACCTTCAAACATCAAATAGGTCTTATCTGTAATGGCTAATGTGGCCTGAACGTCATGGTCCGTGATCAGAATTCCTATATTCCTGTCTTTTAAGTGAGCCACAATACTTTGAATATCTTCAACAGCTATAGGGTCTACACCGGCAAAAGGTTCGTCAAGTAAGATAAATTTAGGATCAGAGGCCAATGCTCTGGCAATTTCTGTCCTTCTTCTTTCTCCCCCCGATAAAAGATCCCCGCGGTTTTTACGAACATGTCCAAGGCTGAATTCCTCGATCAGTAACTCCAGTTTTTCCTTCTGTTCTGTTTTGCTCAGGTCCGTAAACTGCAAGACCGACATGATATTATCTTCAACAGATAATTTTCTAAATACAGAGGCTTCCTGCGCCAGATATCCAATTCCTTTTTGAGCCCTTTTGTACATGGAATCATTTGTGATTTCCACATCATCAAGAAATATTCTACCCTCATTGGGTTTTATCATACCAACGATCATATAAAAGGAAGTCGTTTTTCCAGCACCGTTAGGACCTAATAATCCGATGATGTCACCCTGTTGTACCTCCAGAGAAATGCTTTTTACAACAGTCCTGTTTCCGTACATTTTCATAATGTTTTCTGCTCGTAAGATCATAGTTTCTTGTCCAGTTTATATTTGTCGTTTAGCCCTATTCCTTCGATGATCAAAGGGATTATTTTTTTTAATCTGTCAGCTTTGGTTTGCTCTCTTTTTGCACCAGAGATATATGTCCCGTATTCCTTTTGTCTTCCTGGTGATAGTCTGGAAAATGAATCTGCTACCGACGAATGGTCTTTTAAATAGTTTGACAATTCGGTAGGCAGTAGCACTTGTTTCACAGGCTTACTTATTTCAACAATTAATCCGTTTCTTTGGTTCTCAATGGTCTCCTGTACATACTGATCAATCACCGACTCGTTCATGTCACTTATTTCTTTTAAACGCATTTGCCTCATGGCTTTGGTTTTCCCTTCCTGAGCATTGTGTAGCAAACCTTTCTTGTCTTTAAGCAATGCGCCTTGAAAGAACCATACTCCCACGTGATTTTTAAAAGCTCCGATACCTATCAGATTCTTATTGTCATAAACATAGGTGGGCATTCCCCATTTGAGTGTTTCTTCAAAAGGATGTTTCTTGATTATTTTCCTTAGTTCGATAAGCAAATCATTAAATTTTTCATGCTTAGCAATATAGGATCGTATTTTACCGTCAATATCCATCAATTATTTCTTCGCCAAGTTTGCCTCTTCTTCCCGTTTTTGTTTCTTGATGATAAATTTAGAGATTTTAATGCTCACTTCGTAAAGAATGATCATAGGGATTGCTACAATAACCTGACTAATAATGTCAGGAGGTGTAATAATGGCGGCTAAGATCAGTACCAAGACCAAAGCATATTTACGGTAGGTTTTTAGGAATTCAGGAGTTACAAGCCCCATTTTAGTCAAAAAGTATATGATAATGGGAAGTTCAAAAATAAATCCTGCAGACAGGCAAGAGGCCTTGAGAAGTCCGGTATAGGAGCTCAGGTCAAAATTGTTCCTTACTTCATCAGCTACTCGGTAGCTTCCCAGAAAGTTGATTGAAAGAGGCGTGATCACATAATATCCGAATAAAATTCCCAAAAAGAAAAGGAAAGAAGTAATGATGATAAAACTTCGGGCATTCTTTTGCTCGTTGGCATAAAGAGCGGGCTTGATAAACTTCCATACTTCCCATATGATATATGGAAAGGCCATCACAAAACCAAATGCAATCGAGGTCCAGATATGAGCAGAAAATTGGCCTGCCATGGTTCTGCTTTGTACGATAAAGGGTATTTCATCAATACACAAACCCTCCGTTCCAAAACTTTTAGAAACAGAACATAAAAACCTATAAGTAAAAAATTGAGGATCTTTCGGTGCCAGAAGGATGGAATTAAATATAAAATCCTTCATCATAAAAGCGATCATTCCAAAAGCTATAATAGATAAAGAAGATCTTACCAGGGTCCATCTTAAAACCTCCAGGTGCCCCAAAAAAGACATTTCTTCCGTTTGTTCACTCATAGTTTAGTTTTTTGAATAGCAATGAATCGCTGGGATTGAAATATACAACATACCAATTTAAATGATTCCTTCTTTTAATAAATCATGAAAGTGCACCACACCTGAATATTTTCCATTCTCAGTAACTAATATCTGAGTGATGTCATTCTTTTGCATGATATCAAGCGCATTCACAGCCATTGTATCAGCGCTCACACAAATTGGATTTGGACTCATGATATCCTTTGCTTCTAATGTATTGATATCTGTAGTTTTCTCCAGCATTCGTCTAATATCGCCATCAGTTATAACCCCTATGACCATATCATTCTCCACAACAGCAGTAGTTCCTAATCTTTTTTTAGAAATTTCAATGATCACATCTTTTACAGGTGCGTGCTTATCTACTTTTGGAACTTCATTATTTTCTGCCAATTCACTTACCCGCAAGTATAGTTTTTTACCTAAGGTGCCTCCAGGATGGTATCTGGCGAAATCTTTGCTGGAAAAATCTTTTAAATTCAACAAGCAAATAGCCAATGCATCACCAATGACCAATTGAGCTGTTGTGCTAGTAGTGGGAGCCAGATTGTTTGGGCAGGCTTCCTTTTCAACAAAAGAGCTTAAGGTATGGTCAGCATGCTCTCCTAAAAAGGAGTCTTCATTACCGGTAATGGCAATAATTTTATTACCATAATTTTTGATCAGCGGCAAGAGCACTTTAATCTCAGGGGTATTACCACTTTTAGAGATGCAAATGACCACATCATTTTGCTGGATGTTTCCCAAATCTCCATGAATCGCATCTGCAGCATGCATAAACACCGCCGGGGTTCCTGTGGAGTTCATGGTAGCTACAATTTTCGCTGCGATATTGGCGCTTTTGCCAATACCAGTTACAATCACCCTGCCTTCTGATTTATAAATCGTCATCACCGCTTTTTCAAAGTCTTCATTTACAAGTTCAGCCAATTGCTTTATGGCTTCGGCTTCGATGAGAATTGTGTCTTTCGCGGTCTGTAATATGTTTTTATCCTTAATCAATATTTTGTATTTATTTTTTAAAAATAATATGTTATATTTATAGTATGATTGAATTTACTGAAATGAATGTTAAAAAAAATTCAACATATTCCCCCTCATAAATATTGGCACTAAAGTTGCAAAAATATTCAAAAATAGATTAATAAGAGGATGAAAGTAACAAAAATTAACTTACAAGAATATTTGAAGAAATATTTTGGATTTAGTAAGTTTAAAGGTTTACAGAAAGATGCAATAGAAAGTCTTATTGAAGGAAACGACACTTTTGTTGTTATGCCTACAGGAGGTGGAAAATCATTAATTTATCAATTACCCGCACTTATACTTGATGGTACTGCTATTGTCGTATCACCCTTGATCGCTCTTATGAAGAATCAAGTTGACGCCATTCGTGGAATTTCTTCAGAGTATGGGATTGCCCATGTGTTAAATTCTTCCTTAAACAAAGGAGAAGTTGCCAGGGTAAAAAGTGATATAGAGAGTGGTATTACCAAACTGCTGTATGTAGCTCCTGAATCGCTGACCAAGGAGGAAAATATAGAGTTTCTTAAAAAACAGAAGATTACTTTTTTTGCCATTGATGAGGCCCATTGTATTTCTGAATGGGGACATGATTTCAGGCCTGAGTACCGAAACCTTAGGAATATCATTTATAAGATTGGAAACTTGCCTATTATTGGCCTTACGGCTACAGCTACTCAAAAAGTGCAGGAAGATATTCTTAAGAATTTGGGAATTAGTGATGCAAAGACTTTTAAGGCATCCTTTAACAGGGCAAATTTATTTTATGAAGTTAGACCTAAGACCACAGAAGTAGAAAGAGATATTATTAAGTTTATCAGGAATTATAAAGATAAATCTGGTATTATTTATTGCTTGAGTAGGAAAAAGGTAGAAGAGAGAGCTCAAATTTTACAAGTTAACGGGATTAAGGCTGTGCCTTATCATGCAGGTCTGGATGCTAAAACCAGAGCAAGACATCAGGACATGTTTTTGATGGAAGATATTGACGTTGTTGTGGCAACCATTGCTTTTGGTATGGGAATCGATAAACCTGATGTCAGGTTTGTCATCCACCATGATATTCCAAAAAGTCTTGAAAGTTATTATCAGGAGACCGGTAGAGCGGGCAGAGACGGTGGTGAAGGATTTTGCCTGGCCTATTATTCATATAAAGACATTGAGAAATTGGAAAAATTTCTTTCCGGTAAGCCGGTGGCAGAGCAAGAGATTGGTAATGCTTTATTGCAGGAAGTGGTGGCTTATGCCGAAACCTCGATGTCTCGAAGAAAATTTTTGTTGCATTACTTTGGTGAGGAATTTGACGAGGTGAATGGGGAAGGTGCTGATATGGATGACAATGTTCGGAATCCCAAGAAAAGGACTGAGGCCCAAGAGGAGGTTAAAGTCCTGCTTGAAGTGGTCAAAAAAACAAAAGAGGAATACAGATCAAAGGAAATCATCAATACGCTTATTGGAAAGGAGAATGCACTACTTATTAGCCATAAGACGCATCTGCAACCCATTTTTGGCATTGGTAAGCATAAGGAAGACAGGCATTGGATGGCCTTGATCAGGCAAGTTCTGGTTGCAGGCTTGTTGAAGAAAGAAATTGAACAATACGGCGTGTTGAAACTCACAGAGGAAGGAAAGCAGTTCATCAAAGAACCACATTCATTCTTAATGACCGAGGACCATGTGTTCAGTGAAGAAAATGATGCCATGATCGTTACCAATGCTAAGAGTTCCGGTGCTGTTGTTGATGATCAACTGATGGTTTTACTAAAGGACTTAAGGAAAAAAGTTGGTAAAAAGTTAGGTGTACCTCCTTTTGTGGTTTTTCAGGATCCTTCCCTGGAAGACATGACCTTAAAATATCCGGTTGACCTTAAAGAATTAGCGAATGTTCACGGAGTTGGTGATGGTAAGGCCAAGAAGTTTGGAAAAGAATTTGTTGCATTAATAGCTTCATATGTTCAGGAGAATGATATTGTAAGGCCGGATGATCTGATTGTTAAAAGTACTGGCGTTAATTCTGGTTTGAAATTATATATTATCCAGAACACTGATAAGAAATTACCACTTGCAGATATTGCTCATTCCAAGGGTCTTCAAATGCCGGAACTGGTAAAGGTCATGGAGCAGATCATTTATTCCGGTACCAAGATCAATATTAATTATTGTATTGACGAACTTTTAGATGAGGACCAGCAAGAGGAAATACTCGAATATTTTATGGATGCAGAAAGTGATAAAATTCAACTGGCTCTGGATGAATTTGACGGGGACTATGATGACGAAGAATTAAGGTTAATGAGAATCAAATTTATTAGTGAAGTTGCCAATTAAAAAAACCTAAGAAGAATAAAATTAGCTATGACAGACGAATCAACCAGATCAAAGGATAACGATAAAAACAAAAAAATCAGCACCAAATACTATGAAGAGGAATTGCAGAAACTTCAAATTGAATTGGTTAAACTGCAAGACTGGATCCAACATAAAGGCTTAAAAGTTGTGGTCATTTTTGAAGGTAGAGATGCTGCCGGAAAAGGAGGAGTTATCAAAAGAATCTCACAAAGTCTTAATCCTAGGGTATGCAAAATAGTAGCACTTGGGACACCTTCAAGCAGAGAAAAAAGCCAGTGGTATTTTCAGCGTTATGTACCGCATCTGCCCAGTGCAGGTGAAATGATACTTTTTGATCGCAGCTGGTATAACAGAGCGGGAGTAGAGCATGTGATGGGTTTTTGTAATCAAACGGAATACAATGAATTTATGCGTTCTTGCCCTGAATTTGAAAGAATGTTGATTAGATCAGGAATTATCTTATTGAAATATTGGTTTTCAGTATCAGATGAGGAGCAGGAAAGAAGATTCAAATCAAGGATCAATGATCCAATGAAAGGATGGAAACTCAGCCCAATGGATCTTAAATCTCGTGAGCACTGGTTGGAATACAGCAAGGCCAAAGATGAAATGTTCAAATATACTGACACCAAACAATCACCCTGGTATGTAGTACCCGCGGATAACAAAAAGAAGGCAAGATTGAATTGCATCAGTCATTTGTTAAGCAGTGTTGATTATAAAAAAGTTGAAAGAGAAAAAATTGTACTTCCTCCGAGAAAGGATGATAAAGGCTATATCAGAACACCTTTTGCCAACCAAACTATAGTACCTCAAAAATATTGAGTTATAAGCTCAAAAAAGCTAAGGTAAATCCTATGAGGATGGCTATAAATTTTTGAAGGTTAAATTTGTGATTTTCAGAACTTTCAAAAAGAATTGCGGTCGAAATATGAAGGAATACCCCTATGATTAGGGCATTTATTTGATCTGTATATTGATGAATAAATGAAAAATTACCTGACACCCAACTTCCCAAAGGACTCATAATGGCGAACAGAGACAGGAAAAGAAAGACATAGCCTTTTGAAAGGGAAGAGTTTTTTAGAAACACTGCCAATATGATCGCAATGGGTAGTTTATGTATGACTATGGCATATAATAAGTTCTCATTATCCCCGAGCCCTAAGGGCATTCCTTCCAGAAATGCATGCAGGCATAAACTTCCCAAAAGTAACCAAGGAATTCTCTTTTCGAAATCATGTCCGTGAATATGTCCGTGTTCAGCTCCCTTTGACAAGTATTCCAGCCCTGTCTGAAGGATTATTCCCAATAGGATAAACAAGCCTACATGTTCCCGTTGATGCGAAAATACTTCTGGTATCAAATGCAATACAGTCACAGACAAAAGATAGGCCCCACTAAAGGAAAGAAATAATTGAAGGTGTTTAGAATTTGGTTTTATAACTTGTACCAAAACAAATCCGACAATTACGGGTATGATCAAGGCTAGATAAATCATTGCATCACCAATATTAACCTTTCGGAATTCCCTTTATCGAAAGGATTCAAATTATAATCGCCAAATACTTCTTGTATTTCAAGCCCGGCAGCCTTTGCAAAAAACTTCATTTTATCAAGATCTAAAGCCTGCACTTTTTCTACATAGTGATGGACCTTTTGATCATGATGAACTTCAATTTGCTTTATGATAAAATTTTCATTCACACTTTTTCTAATCACAAAATCGATCTCTTTTTTTGTAAGACGTTGTTCCGAAATAAGTTCTTGAACTACTTTGTCCAGATTTAAGAAATCAATCACAATATGACCACCAGGTTGCAAGGCATTTTTAAAATTTTTCAAAACCTGTATATTGGTTGTTTCCTGATTGAAATATCCGAAGCTGGTGAAAAGATTAAAAATAGCGTCATAGCTTCCATTCAAAGGATCCCTCATGTCATGAATCGTGAAACTCAAATTTTGTTTTTCAAATTGTTTGGCATGCTGAATACTATTCACTGATAGATCCGCTCCAGTAGTTTTAAAGCCTTGTTCATTTAAGAATAAGGCATGCCTTCCTTTACCACAGGGCAAGTCAAGAATTTCATCTCCTTTGGAAAGCTTTAAATAATCTACCAGATTACGCATAAAAAACCTCGCCTCATCATCATTCCTGTAATCATAAAGGATATGATAAAAAGGAGTGTCAAACCAATGTTCAAACCATTCTTTTTCTTTCTGCATAATTTTAAAATCAAACAAAAATAGAAAATTAAACCAAGCGAAAGAGAAACTTTCAGTTTTTATAAGAATTGTTCTATGGCTAATATCTTTGATGTATTTTTGTCTTATGAATGAAAATTATGATATGTTGGCCAAATGCCTATATGGTTTTGAGCCAGTACTCGCAAGAGAGTTGCGAAACTTAGGAGCGCAAAACGTTAAAGAAGGCGTGCGAAATGTTCAGTTTAAAGGGG
>CBDULU010000057.1:0-9001 GCA_965368155.1 uncultured Flavobacteriaceae bacterium | reverse complement strand
TAGAGAAACCTGGTAAGTTATATTATGTGAATTATGCAATTGAAGGAAGTGATGAGTTCATTCAAATAGCCACAACCAGACCAGAGACTATTTTAGGAGATACGGCTATATGTGTTCATCCTGATGATAAAAGATTTTCTCATTTAAAAGGAAAGAAGGCCATTGTACCAATTGTAGAAAGAGCCATACCCATCATTGAAGATGCTTATGTTGATGTTGAATTTGGAACGGGAAGCCTCAAGATCACTCCGGCACATGATCCGAATGATAAGCTGATAGGCGAAAAGCATCATTTAGAAGTGATCGATATATTTAATGATGATGCAAGTTTAAATGCAAATGGTTTGCATTATGAGGGTAAAGATCGTTTTGTAGTGCGCAAAGAGATTGTTAAAGAATTGGAGGAAAAGGGTTTTCTAGTTAAAACTGAAGATTATATGCATAAGGTAGGGACCTCTGAGAGGACCAAAGCCGTGATCGAGCCAAAAATTTCAGAGCAATGGTTTTTAAAAATGGAAGATCTGGTTAAACCGGCCATTGATGCAGTTTTGAATAGTGGTGATGTTCAGTTGGTTCCTCATAAATTTGTTAATACTTACAGGCACTGGATGGAGAATATACGTGATTGGAATATTTCCAGACAACTATATTGGGGCCACAGAATTCCAGCTTATTATTACGGTCAGGGTACAAATGATTATGTGGTTGCAGACTCAATTGAGGAAGCTTTAAATTTGGCGAGAATAAAAACCGGAAATGAATTTTTAGGCCTAAATGACATAAGACAGGATGAAGATTCCCTAGATACCTGGTTTTCTTCCTGGTTATGGCCGATTAGCGTTTTTAATGGAATTAATGAGCCTGACAATGAGGATTTTAAATATTACTATCCTACAGATGATTTGGTGACAGGCCCTGATATACTTTTCTTCTGGGTAGCTAGAATGATTATTGCAGGTTATGAATTTGCCGGTGAAAAACCTTTTCAACGCGTATACTTGACAGGTCTTGTAAGAGATAAGCAAAGAAGAAAGATGTCTAAGTCTTTGGGAAATTCACCTGACCCAATAGATTTGATGGATAACTACGGCGCAGATGGAGTAAGAGCAGGAATTTTAATGAGTTCAGCAGCTGGAAATGACTTATTGTTTGATGAAAGCCTGATGTTGCAGGGAAGAAATTTTGCAAATAAGATATGGAATGGGTTTAGGCTGGTTAAAGGATGGGAAGTCTCTGAAACTGCGGTCCAACCCGAATCGTCAAAAATAGCTATAGCCTGGTACAAAGCTAAGTTTCAAAAAACCCTGGCCTTTATTGACGAGCAATTTGATCAATATCGATTATCTGATGCCTTGACGGCGATCTATAAGTTGGTTTGGGAAGATTTTTCTTCCTGGTATTTGGAAATGGTAAAACCTGAGTTCGGGCAGCCCATTGACCCAATTACTTTAAAGGCTACAGTTGATTTGTTTGAAGATAACATCAAGATTTTACATCCATTTATGCCATTTATTACAGAAGAAATTTGGCAATATTTTAAAGAAAGAACTGAGAAAGAAGCATTGATCATATCTTCATATCCTTTAAAAGAGGATTTTGACGGAAGCATTTTGGATGAGTTTGAAACAATCAAGGAAATTATCTCAGCTGTTCGAAATATGCGGAAACAAAAAAATATCTCGTTTAAAGAATCGCTGGAACTTTTTCTTCTTAAAAAGGAGGAGATCAATACTGATTTTTATTCACTGATAAGAAAGATGTGCAATATTTCCAAAGTAGAAGAGACTAAGGAGAAAATAGAAAATGCTTTGACTTTTAGGGTGGGATCCAATGAGTTCTTTATTCCTTTTGCCTTGCATATTGATGTTGAGGCTGAAACAAAGAAACTTGAAGAAGAGCTTGCTTATCACAAAGGATTTCTCGCATCGGTACAAAAAAAGTTGAGTAATGAAAGGTTTGTAAAGAACGCTCCTGATCAAGTTATTTCGAATGAAAGAAAAAAAGAAGCAGATGCTTTGGCGAAAATAGCCATGGTTGAAAAAAGTCTTGCTTCCTTATAAGAAAGCACATTTTATTTAGTTGTTTTGCCCTTGAGGCTGTCTGTAAAAACTTGATCAATGGGTTCCCAAAGTTCGATTTTGTTGCCATCAGGATCCATGATGTGTACGAATTTACCATAATCATAAGTCTCGATATCGTCACATATCGTGACCCCTTCTTTTTGAAGCTCCTTTACCAGAGCCTCAAGATCGGCAACCCTGTAGTTGATCATGAACTCCTTTTTTGATGGTTCAAAATATTTGGTATCATCTTTAAACGGACTCCATTGTAAATAATTGATCTGATCAGGATCATTTGCATTTCTGAATTCAAAAGGTGATCCATAGGCGTCAACTACCAGTCCCAAATTTTTATGATACCAATCCTTTATTTTTGAAGGATCTGCAGTTTTAAAAAAGATACCGCCTATGCCTGTTACCTTTTTCATCTTATTTTTTTACGGTTAGTATTTTCGCTGAGATACCTACTTCGTCCCATGTTTTGCTCACTCCGTCGGCACCAGTATGCAATTCTAAGCAGGCCTGGTGAATTGAAGCAAGGGCATTTTCAGTTTCCCAGATATTGAGATCCATAGTAGCATTAATCAAGATGGTATCTTTGCTCATGTCATAAGTAAATGGGAGCTCTTTTGTCAAACCGTTCATAGAAAGAGCAATGTTTCCATTGCTTTCGTCTTTAACAGAGAATTTTCCTTTTAGGCTAAGGGTATTCTCCATAACCCCAAAAAAGAGTCTCTTTAACTTTCCATCTCTTATAGTGTCTTTTGAATAAATGCTAGAAACCGGGATTTCAAATTCAAGCCCTTCTAGCGAAGCAGCAGCAGTGCTTCCACTATTCATTTCAAGAATACTGATTTCTGTAAATGTACCCTTCACGGCAACCTTGTCTGTGGTTTTATAGCCAATCCATTGAACTGTGGAATTTTCACCATCAACACTGTAAGATGCTTCGCTTTTTAAAGTTTCATCAGTTTTCTTTTCCTTGGCACAGGAAAATAAAAATAAGGCGAAAATGGTAACAAAGCATATATTTAAAATCTTCTTCATGTTATTTATATTAGTAGTTAGTAGTAGTTTTTGTTAAAGAACCTTTTTGCCGGTATATTTTTCGACAAGTCTGATATATTCTATTTTAGCTTCATCTTCAGATATATTCGCCATCTGAAAATAAGCGTTTAATTTGAAGGCATTTCTTACCATATCATCACCTGATGGGATTACAATAGAATCTTTTGTGGTGGCATGTTTGTAATAGGAATAAAATTGAAGCATGATATCAGGCGGCAGCTTTTTTGTCATGGCAGATGCCATTTCAAAAGCTTTGCGAAATCTTCTTTCTAAATCATCCATTTTTAGAAGCTAAGATGGTTTCTCCACCTCTAGTTTTTTGGTTTAGGTTAACTTCAATCTTCATATCCAAAGGTACAAAAATATCTATTCGGGAGCCAAATTTGATAAAGCCAGCATCTTCGCCTTGAATCACCTGTTGGTTTTTTTTGGCATAATTGACAATTCTTCTTGCAACTGCTCCTGCAATTTGGCGATAAAGTATTTCTCCAGAGCTGCTATTTTTAACAACTATTGTTGTGCGCTCATTTTCTTCGGAAGACTTGGGGTGCCAGGCCACAAGATATTTACCAGGATGATATTGACTATATGTAACGATTCCAGAAACCGGATATCGAGTAACATGCACGTTCAGGGGCGACATAAAGATAGAGATCTGTCTTCTTTTATCTTTAAAATATTCTTTCTCTACCACTTCTTCAATAACCACCACTTTTCCATCTGCCGGGGCTATGATCTGCCCATCGTTAAGAATCGTATTTCTTTTAGGGTCTCTAAAGAATTGAAGGATCAAAATAAAGCCAATCAAAAGAAGAATCATCAAAGATTTCTGCAACCAAAAATTAGGCACAAACTTGTCGATCAACAATAGACCGCTTACCATAATAAGGGCAGTAACTAAAATAATCTTAAAACCTTCTTTGTGGAACATTATGTAGTAAGGAATAAGTAAATAAATATAAATGGTGTCGCAAAGATAATACTATCTAATCTATCTAAAAAACCTCCATGCCCTGGCAGCAGATTGCTACTGTCTTTAATTTTTGCCTGGCGCTTAAACATAGATTCAATCAAATCACCTAAAACACCAAAAATACTGACAATTATGGCAATTGTAAACCATTGTAAGGGTTGAATACTTGAACAATAAGTCGCCACAAAATATCCGGCAATAAAAGTAAAAATAAACCCGCCTAAAAAGCCTTCTATAGTTTTGTTTGGGGAAACCCTTTCAATCAATTTGTGTTTTCCGAAGTTCTTACCAATTAAAAAAGCAAAAACATCATTACTCCATATTAAAATAAAAATTCCAATGATGATGGAGGTGTCAAAGTGACCTTCAAAATTCAAATAAGGAATTTTGATCAATAAAGAAAATGGAATGGCGATATACATCAATGTCAAAAAATTCTTACCCAGGTATTGCCTTCCAATCTTTCTCGACGATACCAGTGCAAGAACAAAGGCAAAATAAATGGCGGCAAGAAATATGGACAAAATGATTTTATCAGAAAAATCATCTTCAAATACGACAAGGTTATTATTAGAGATCACGGCAGTGAAAAAACAGGTGAGACCCAATACATAAGGGAAAATACTTTTTAACTCAATAATCTTTATGAATTCATAAATACAGATCATCATAAAAACAAGAAATAGACTATAAAAGAATAATGCGCCCAGGAGTGATGAAGAAATAACTAGACCCACGTATAATAGGCCAAAAACAATTCGTTTGGTAAAGTTGTTCATGAATTTATAAATCTTCTAGTAGGAGCAAATATAGCGTTTTGGAATTAGTGTTTCCATAACTCATGAAATCAGTTTCTGTCTTGTTTATAATAAAATCCTTTATTGAACTGATAATTGTAGGAGAATTTTTTTCAGATCGGTTCCTTATTCCTGAAATTCCGTCTCTTGAATCATTTACAATTTGACTAGTCTTGGCATAAACAATGAAGTTGTTGGGCAGTTCTTTTAATTTCTTATCTTTTAACTGCTTTGATGAAAACATGATACTGCCATCATGCGCAATCAGGCATTCACAATGGGTCATGAAAGGCAAAGATGAAATGATTTTACTGGTTTTGGCACTTTTTATACTTGTCAATAACTCTCTCAATTCTTCATTAAAAGTTACAACGTTATTCCATTGATTTTCCTGAAGTACCTGCACCAAATTCTTTTCCACTTCTTCAAGATCTGCACAATATAAAAATTTACCTCCTTTATGAATGAACTTCTTAACAAAAAGCTCGTCAATAGAGAGGTCATCTTCTTGACCTACTTCTTTTTCACTTTCTTCTTTTTGAGAAGTTTTAATGATATTTTTAAAAAATTTATTAAAAAAACTCATAACCAAATCGTATAGTTCAAATGTACAAAAACACTTTGATTATTTTTAGTTTTCCTCGGCAATTTCCTCTTTAGAACTATCCTTACCTGCGTCTTTTGGATTATCCTTATCTTCCTCTTTAGGACTCACCTTATCTTCTTCTTTAGAACTGGTCTTATCTTTATCTTTAGGCGATACTTTTTTGCTTTCAGCTATTTCTTTGCTAAATGGCCTTTCGCCAAAGATTTTCATAAGATCACCTTCAAAGATGACTTCCTTTTCAGTCAGAATTTCTGCCAGTTGAATCAGCTTGTCTTTATGCAGCTTTAAGATTTTAATAGCTCTTTGGTATTGCTTTTCTATAATTTTTGAAATCTCTTCATCAATAGTCTGAGCTGTTAATTCACTGTAAGGCTTTGTAAAACCATATTCATTCTGACCGCTTGAATCATAATAAGTGATGTTACCAATTTTGTCATTCAGGCCATAGATACTTACAATAGCTCTTGCTTGACGGGTCACTTTTTCAAGGTCGTTTAGCGCTCCGGTTGAAATCTTGTCAAACATGACTCTTTCAGCCGCTCTACCACCAAGAGTAGCACACATTTCATCCAGCATTTGATCTGTTTCCACTATTTGTCTTTCCTCCGGAAGATACCAGGCTGCTCCAAGTGATTTTCCTCTAGGAACAATAGTAACTTTTACCAGAGGTGCTGCATGTTCCAACATCCAGCTAACAGTAGCATGTCCTGCTTCATGATAAGCAATGGTCTTTTTTTCTTTTGTTGTAATGATCTTATTCTTTTTCTCTAATCCACCCACGATCCTGTCAACTGCATCTAGAAAGTCCTGGTGGTGCACACTCTTCTTACTTTTTCTTGCGGCAATAAGCGCAGATTCATTACATACATTTGCAATGTCAGCTCCAGAAAAGCCAGGTGTTTGTTTTGACAGGAATTCCAAGTCTACATCTTTAGCCAGCTTCAAAGGCTTCACGTGAACATCAAAAATTTGCTTTCTTTCATTCTTGTCAGGAAGATCAACGTAAATCTGTCGATCAAATCGCCCTGCTCTCATCAATGCCTTATCCAATACATCAGCCCTGTTGGTAGCGGCAACGACAATAACATTTACATCAGTGCCAAAACCATCCATTTCAGTAAGTAACTGATTGAGTGTATTTTCTCTTTCGTCATTTCCTCCAGTAATACTGTTCTTACCACGTGCTCTACCGATTGCATCAATCTCATCAATAAAAATAATGGAAGGAGACTTTGCGGCAGCTTGTTTGAAAAGGTCTCTCACTCTTGAGGCACCAACCCCTACAAACATTTCAACAAAATCTGACCCTGACAGAGAGAAGAAAGGAACTCCTGCTTCACCGGCAACTGCCTTGGCCAATAAGGTTTTTCCTGTTCCGGGAGGTCCTACAAGTAGGGCTCCCTTTGGAATTTTTCCACCGAGATTTGTGTATTTACCTGGATTCTTAAGGAAATCAACGATCTCCTGCACTTCCTCTTTTGCGCCTTCTAATCCAGCCACATCTTTAAATGAGGTTCTTACCTTTGTGTTTTCATCAAAAACCTTGGCTTTTGATTTTCCAATATTGAAGATCTGGCCTCCTGCGCCGCCACCGCCGCCGCCAGACATTCTTCGCATAAAGAAGATCCATAGCCCGATAATAAAGATAAAAGGCAACCAAACAAGGAAAGAATCAAAGAAACTCGTTCTTGTTGTATTGTCCTTGTCAAAGTCCAAACCAAATTCAGATTTTGAACTTTCAAGAGTCTTTTCAAAATTTTGAAGATCTCCGAAGTCATAAATATAGACAGGAGTCGTTTGTCCAAAAACCGAAGGGTTTTTATATTTATTATATTTATCCTTAGTGTTTAAGGCTTCACTTTTGATGGTCAGTTGAGCAATATCTCCATTGACGATAAGGATTTTATCAATATCATTGTCATTGAGAATCTCATTAAACTCATTCTGGGTCAACTTATTACTTGCCAGATCAGAGCTGTTGAGCAACTGGTAACCTATGAGTAAAGCGAAAATAATTCCATAGATCCAATAGAAATTGAATTTGAAATTAAATTGCTTAAAAGGTGAGTTATTGTCTTTATTTGAATTTTCTTTTTTCATAAAATAAGTTTAACGATTGCTGCTTTTAATAAGCACTTTCGATGTTTGTGATTTTTCCGTCTCCCCAAAGCTCTTCCAAGTTGTAAAACTCTCGCACATGCTTTTGGAAAACGTGAACTACAATGTTCACATAATCAATTAAAATCCACTCTGCATTACTTTCTCCCTCTACATGCCATGGCTTGTCCTTAAGACTTTTACTAACATGTTTTTGTATGGAGGCTGCAATGGCACTTACCTGGGTATTGGAAGTTCCGTCACACAGAATAAAGTAATCACAAACAGTATTTTCAATTTCTCTTAAATCAATTATTGAAATATTTTCACCTTTAACATCTTCAATTCCCTTTATAACTTCAGCGATCAACAGATCTAAATTAACTATTTTTTTTGCCATTAAATTGTTTCAAAATTTCTTGCAAATGTATTACATTTTTATCACTTTAGATGTTCCGTAATTGCAATATTATACATGTATCTATTCAAACTTGATGCCACAGATTCAACAAATTCTTATTTGCGACAATTGTCAAAAAATAAGGAATTAGAAAAATGGACAGTAGCCACAGCCGATTACCAGACTGAAGGGAGAGGGCAAAAGGGGGCAGTATGGCATTCAGACAAAGGTAAGAATTTGATATGTAGCATTTTGCTGAAGCTTGACGACTTTAATGCAGCCGATCAATTCATGTTAAATTGTGCCGTTTCTGTAGGGATTCATCATTACTTAAAACGATATAATCTACCAAAATTAAGGATCAAATGGCCTAACGACATTATGTCAGTTTCCAAGAAATTAGGTGGGATCTTAATTGAAAATACACTTATTTCCAACAAGATTAACCAATGTATCATAGGGATAGGAATCAATATTAATCAGGAAAAATTTCCTGATGACCTTCCTATGGCCGTTTCGATCAAGCAGCTCACCCAAAATGATACCCAACGGGATATTTTTCTGCAAGATCTTTTAAATTCCATTCAGAATAAATTCGAGCTGATCTTTGAAAAAAAATATGAAGAATTATGGTTTCAATATGAGTCAGCACTTTACAGGAAGGACAAGGCACATATGTTTGAAAACAACAAAGGCGAACAATTTATGGGTGTGATTCGCGGTGTTACCAAAGAAGGAACACTTCTCATTGAGAGAGAAGATGCTTCAGTTGATGCTTTTAATTTTAAAGAAGTGAGTTATTTGTAAAACACAACAAAAATCTTCTTATTGTTGTTCTATATTACCAATAAGCGTGTCAATGAATTTTTGAAGTGGTTTTTTCACCATCATCGCCACCATTGGGTTAAATTTTCCGTCAAACAGCAATTGAACGTTACTAGAAGATACTGAATTATCTTCAATGTCGGCCGTTAGGCTGAATGGAAATTTTTCATTGGC
>CBDULU010000056.1:0-9005 GCA_965368155.1 uncultured Flavobacteriaceae bacterium | reverse complement strand
TATCAATGACAGCTTTAAAGTAGTTGCTGTAATTGGCCTTATCGGCATCAATAAACACAAGATCAAAAGGGCCCTTAATTTCAACGAGCACATCAAGTGCTTCGCCGACATATTGTTTGATTTGGTGCTTATAATTTGAGCGGTCAAAGTATTTTCGTTGAAAATCATAGAGCTCCTCGTTGTGATCAATGGTATGAAGTATACCTTCTTTTTGTAATCCTTCGGCCAGGCAAAGCGCCGAATATCCCGTATATGTGCCGATTTCTAATATTGTTTTGGGGCTGATAAGTTTTGAGATCATTGACAATACCCTACCTTGAAAATGTCCGCTGATCATTCTTGGAACCAAGGCTTTTTGCCAAGTTTCATTAAACAGTTCCTGTAGAAGCTTCGGCTCTTTTTGGGAATGATCAGAAGCGTATTGATCTATATTTTCAGGCAAAAAATTCATAGTATAGGTTTTAAAGTATAGGCGCAATGAGTCTTGCAATGGAGCTTAGTACTTTGACGTACCAAGGTCTGTTTTTAAGATCTATAAGTTGCAATTTATAACAATCCTTTAGATCTTCTTCAAAATAAGATCTCAGTTTTTCAGCAATTTCTTTGTCGTGTATAAAGGCATTGACCTCAGCGTTCAAACTGAAACTTCTTTGATCCATATTCGTGCTGCCAACCGTACTGATCAGAGAATCGATGATCATGGTTTTAGAATGCATCATTCCTTTGGTGTAAAAATAGACCTCAATGCCGCTCAAAAGAAGCCCTTTAAGATAGGTTTGAGATGCGTAAAAGGCTGTTCGAATATCTGTTTTTTCAGGGATGATAAGCTTGATCTTTATCCCACTTTTAGAGGTTATTTTTAAGGCATTAAAAATGGACTCATCCGGAATAAAATAAGGCGTGGTGATCAGAATTTCTTCACGAGCACTGGTGATCATTCCAAAAAACGCTTCCATAATTGTTTGGTTGTTCTTACCATAATCACTCCCTAAAATACTGGTAGGAATTTGATTCGTAATCTGATGTTTATTCTCGTAGCGAACCTCATTAAGGTCAATTTTTTGACCGCTAACAAAATACCAATCGCTTATAAACAGGAATTGCAAGTCTATAACCGCCTCACCTTTTATCATGATATGGGTGTCTCTCCAAAATAAGCCTTCCTTATTTGGGTTGATATATTTGTCTTTGATATTGATTCCTCCAAGAAATCCAGTTTCATTATCAATGACTACAATTTTTCTGTGATTTCTATAGTTGGCCTTATGAGCAAGCCTTGAAAAAAGAACGGGCATATATGGAAAGATCTGCACACCAGCTGCATTAAGTCTGTTCAATCCATTTCTGCTGATAGAGCTACCGACATCATCATAAATGATTTTTACAAGAACTCCTTCTTTTGCTTTTTCACAAAGAAGGTCAAATATTTTATTTCCAATAGTATCATCTCTAATAATATAGTAATCTAAATGTATGCTTTTTTGAGCCTTTTGGAGCTCTTTAATCAGTTTGGGAAATTTTTCTTCTCCATTATTCAGGATCTCAATATTGTTGTTATTCGTAAAATTTACCTGTTCTATATTGTAGAATAATGTAGGTAACTTTCCATAGGATGCGCTTGGATTTCGTATAGGAGCGCCTTTATTGATTTCATTGATCTGATCTAAGTAAACCTTATCAAAATACCGTTTTTTGGTCAGCATTTTCTTTTTTTGGTATTGGGCTCCAAAGAGTAGATAAATAATCACTCCTCCAACGGGAACCAATAGAATCAAAAAAATATAGGCAAAAGATTTTTCGGGCCTTTTATTATCTAAAATCACGATGATAATAATAAAGCTGATAAAAATGTAATAAACGATCAGCGCGAAGGGCTTAATAGTTTCAATATATTCCATTTTCAGGCGAATTTCGAATGCCGTATTAAACCGACAAGCTATTCAAAGGTAAAAAAAAACGGTATTGAATTTTCAATACCGTTGTAAGATTAAGGAATTATCGATCAGTTGTTTTTTATCTCCTTTTCTAGCTTCTTTTTGAGCTCTTCTTTGGCTTCATCACTGAGCTTTTCAGATCCGTCACAAGGCGTAAGGTATTTGCCAAAAAGTTGTGACATTAAATTGTTTTGCTTGGTATATTTTTTACAGTACTTACAAATTAACAAATGAAAACTCAAACTAATTTTTTCCGAAAGACTTGCTTCGCCATATTGATTCTTATCACATATTGCAGTTGCTTCGTCACAGCTAATCATAAATTTCATATGCCTATCTTTAATTTTTAAACCAATTTTCTTCCATACAATTTCTCAGCTGGACTCTTGCTCTGTGAATGATTACCCATAAATTTGACGATGTTATGCCAAGTTCATTACAAATCTCCTCGGTTTCATAGTTTTGAACGGTTTTTAACATAAAAACAATTCTATACTTTTCGGGTAAGTTTTGGATGCACCCTTCAAGAGCATCTTTCAGTTCTGTATTTTCAATTTCTCTTTCGGCATCATTTCCCCAACTCTGAGGAACCATTTCTTCGATCCAACTTCCCTTTTTTTCACCTTCATCATAAAAATTCATACGGACCTCTTTCTGTCCTTTGGCCGAGTTGATCTTGCGATAATGATCAATGATCTTTCTTTTTAAAATGGAAACCAACCAGGTGCGCTCCGCTGCCTGACCTCTGAAATTATCTTTACCCTTAATTCCTGAAAAAAAAGTTTCCTGTACAAGATCTTTTGCAAGGTCCTGACCGTCCACTCTTGTGATGGCATAATTGTAAAGATAATCAGCATACAGGTCGATCCATTTGTCAGGATTTAGGGTATGCTTTATGCTGTCAGACATTCTTGTTTAATTTTAGTTTGGGATAAATATAGTAATGTTAATCAAATAAAAATAATCAAGTGAAATAGGCCTCTTAAAATTTAAGTATTTGGTATATTTGTCTACTATTTTATAAACCAAGCAAAATGAGCGGATTTTTATCTTCATCTATCGCAAGAAAGGTCGCTATGGCCTTGTCGGCACTTTTCTTAATTATTTTCCTTATTATTCATTTATCAGTCAATATCACCTCGTTATTTAGTGAGAAACTATTTAATGAACTCTCTCATTTTATGGGAACCAATCCATTAATTCAGTTTGCGATGCAACCCGTGCTTATTTTTGGCGTTGTGTTTCATTTTGTGATGGGTTTTGTACTTGAATTAAGGAATAAAAGGGCCAGAACTGTAAATTACGTCAAATTTAATGGTGCGGCTAACGCCAGCTGGACCTCAAGAAACATGATCTTATCAGGAGGAGTGATTCTTGCTTTTTTGATTTTACACTTTATAGATTTTTGGGTTCCTGAAATGAACCACAAATACATTGAATTTTTACCAGAAGATCCGAACAGGTATTTTGGAGAGCTTCAACACAAATTTGTGAGCCCGTTAAGAGTTGGAGCTTATGTGATTGCTTTTGTGCTTTTGGCATTGCACTTACTTCATGGCTTTCAATCGGCATTTCAATCAGTTGGGTTCAATAATAAGTATACCAGCGCAGTGAAATCATTTGGAAAGTTCTACTCATTTGCTATTCCATTAGGCTTCATTATCATTGCTTTATATCATCATTTTAACCATTAATCTATTCATTTATGACTAAGTTAAACTCTAAAGTACCAAAGGGTCCAATAAAAGATAAATGGACAACATATAAGGACAAAATCGATCTGGTTAACCCGGCGAATAAAAGAAATATAGATATAATTGTAGTGGGTACAGGTCTTGCCGGAGGTTCGGCTGCAGCCACTTTAGCGGAACTGGGCTATAATGTGAAAGCATTTGCTTATCAGGATTCACCAAGAAGAGCACATTCAATTGCGGCTCAGGGAGGTATCAACGCTGCTAAAAATTACATGGGAGATGGTGATTCGAATTACCGTTTGTTTTACGATACAGTAAAGGGAGGAGATTATCGCTCTCGTGAGGCCAATGTGCACAGACTTGCAGAGGTTTCAGGAAATATTATCGACCAATGTGTGGCTCAGGGAGTTCCCTTTGCCAGAGATTATGGAGGCTTATTGGATAACCGTTCTTTTGGTGGCGTATTGGTATCAAGAACCTTTTATGCCAAAGGACAAACAGGACAGCAGCTATTGCTCGGAGCCTATTCGGCAATGAACAGACAAATAGCTCGTGGAAAAATCGAAATGTTTAACCGTCATGAGATGCTTGATGTAGTGATCGTTGATGGAAAAGCCAGAGGGATTATTGCCAGAAACCTGATAACAGGAGAAATAGAAAGACATAGTGCACATGCCGTTGTTATTGGCACTGGGGGATATGGAAATGTTTATTTCCTTTCAACCAACGCAATGGGATCAAATGCTACTGCGGCGTGGAAAATTCATAAAAAAGGCGCATATTTTGCGAACCCTTGCTTTACTCAGATCCACCCAACCTGTATTCCTAGATCAGGTGACTACCAGTCCAAATTGACTTTGATGTCTGAATCATTGAGGAACGATGGAAGAATTTGGGTTCCTGGTAAACTAGAAGATGCCAAAGCGATTCAGGAAGGTAAATTGAAACCGACACAAATTGCAGAAGAAGACAGAGATTACTTTTTGGAAAGAAGATATCCTGCATTCGGAAATCTTGTTCCACGTGATGTTGCTTCAAGAGCGGCTAAAGAAAGGTGTGACGCAGGGTTTGGCGTAAATGCTACAGGTGAAGCAGTATACCTTGATTTCGCTGCAGCGATAAAAAGATACGGAACTGAGCAAGCAAAACTCAAGCATATATTGAATCCTTCAAAAGAGAAAGTTACAGAATTGGGCGCTGCTATTATCGAAGAAAAGTATGGTAACTTGTTCCAGATGTATGAAAAGATCATTGATGAAAATCCATATGTAACGCCAATGATGATATATCCTGCTACTCACTATACCATGGGTGGTGTTTGGGTTGATTATAATTTGATGACAACTGTGCCAGGCTTATATTGTATAGGAGAAGCAAATTTCTCAGATCACGGTGCCAACAGACTTGGTGCCTCAGCGTTGATGCAAGGTCTCGCAGATGGATATTTTGTTTTGCCTTATACGATAGGGGATTATTTATCGGATGATATCCAAACTGGTAAAATACCAACAGATAGTCCAGAATTTGATGAGGTTGAAAAGGAGGTAAAAGACAGATTGGAATTCTTTGTCAATAACAAAGGAACTCATACCGTTGATTATTACCACAAGAAACTTGGAAAAATAATGTGGGATAAGGTTGGTATGGCCAGAAATGCTAAAGGATTAAATGAAGCAATACAGGAGATTCATGATCTAAGAGAAGATTTTTGGAAGAATGTAAAAGTTACAGGTGAATTAAATGAACTGAACCCTGAATTAGAAAAGGCAGGAAGAGTAGCTGATTTCTTAGAATTAGGAGAGTTGTTTGCCAAGGATGCTTTGGAAAGAGAAGAGTCTTGTGGGGGTCACTTTAGAGAAGAACATGTCACTGAAGACGGCGAAGCCAAAAGAGACGATAAGAACTATGCTTATGTAGCAGCTTGGGAATATACAGGAAAACCAAGTGAAGCGATATTGCATAAAGAAGAATTAGAGTTTAACGATATTGAATTGAAAACACGTTCCTATAAATAAAAGACATTATGAATTTAACGTTAAAAATTTGGAGACAAAGCGGGCCGCAAGATAAGGGGCGTATGGTGGATTACAAAGTAACCGATATTTCAGAACATATGTCATTTTTGGAAATGATGGATGTGTTAAATGAAGGTTTGGTTGCTAAAAACGAAGATCCTGTTGCTTTTGACCATGATTGTAGAGAGGGAATCTGTGGAGCTTGTTCCTTGCATATCAATGGAGAGGCACATGGACCAGACAGAGGAATTACAACTTGTCAGTTGCACATGAGAATGTTCAACGATGGTGATACTATCCATATTGAACCATGGAGAGCCAAAGCGTTTCCGGTAATTAAGGACCTTATTGTTGATAGAACAGCTTTTGAAAGAATACAACAGGCAGGAGCCTATATTTCAGTAAATACTTCTGGAAATACTCAGGATGCCAACTCTATTCCTATACCAAAATTAGATGCAGATCTTTCTATGGATGCTGCGGCTTGCATTGGTTGCGGAGCTTGTGTTGCCTCTTGTAAAAATTCATCAGCCATGTTGTTTGTCGGAGCAAAAGTGTCACAGTTTGCGCTACTGCCTCAGGGAAGAATCGAAGCGAAAGACAGGGTGCTGAATATGGTAAAACAAATGGACGAGGAAGGGTTTGGAAACTGTACCAACACCGGTGCCTGTGAGGTGGAATGCCCTAAAAATATTTCTTTGGAGAATATTGCAAGAATGAACCGTGAATACTTGAAAGCAAGTATCTAGATTGTTTCTTTGGTAATGATTTGCCACCTTTATATAAAAACAAAACCCTTCATGATGAGGGGTTTTTTTTATTACAGTGAGCCCCTGACTTAAGTCAGGGGCTCACTTATGTCACGAAATCAACAAAGTAAACACTTCATCAAAAAATTATTAAAAAAAATCCGGTCTCAGAATTCAAAGAATTAAGAAGTGATTTTATTAAAAAGCAGTAATTTAGTAACAACCTTAAATTATCTGTTAGAATGCCAAATTATTCTGCTGCTATTTCTTCAAAATTACCCGATACTTCAACGAGTATTTTCGCGGTAATGAGTAAGCTATCTCATGAAGAAAACGCGATTAACCTAGCGCAGGGTTATCCTGATTTTCCTTCTTCACCCAAATTGATAGAATTGGTCAACAAAGCCATGAAAGATGGCTTTAATCAATATGCACCTATGCCCGGAATCCATTCATTGAGGGAGGCGATCTCGGATAAGATCGAGACACTTTATGGAACGCAATATGATCCGGAAACAGAGATTACTGTTACAGCTGGCGCTACTCAGGCTATATATACCATTATCACTTCATTGGTGCATAAAGATGACGAGGTCATTATATTTGCCCCTGCTTATGATTGTTATGATCCTACCATTCGTTTGAACGGAGGAAAAACGGTTGAATTAGAATTGAAAGCACCTGGTTTTAAGGTAGACTGGGAGGGAGTTAAAACAGCCATTTCTGAAAAAACCAGAATGATCATTATCAATACCCCTCATAACCCTACAGGAACGATTTTGAGCCGGGAGGACATGCTTAAACTAGAAGAATTGGTCAGAAACACCAAGATTCTGATCTTAAGTGATGAAGTATATGAACATCTCGTTTACGATGGATCGGAACACCAAAGTGTCGCAAGATTTCCTGGATTGGCCGAACGCAGTTTTTTGGTAGCGTCATTCGGTAAAACATTTCACAACACCGGCTGGAAAATGGGTTATTGCGCAGGTCCTTCGGCCCTAATGAAGGAATTTAGAAAAGTACATCAGTTCAATGTTTTTAGTGTAAATCACCCCATTCAAAAGGCGCTGGCAACCTATCTGCAGGAGAAGGAGCATTATTTGTCTTTAGCGAAATTTTTTCAGGCCAAACGAGACCTTTTTCTCGATGCTGTTAAAGGATCGAAATTTTCTTTTAGCCCTTCATCCGGCACCTATTTCCAACTACTGGATTATAGCAGTATCTCTGGAGAAAGTGATATGGAATTGGCTAAAAAATGGACCAGGGAACGAAAACTTGCTTCAATTCCGGTTTCAGCATTTTATAATCAGCGTACTGATCATAAAGTTTTAAGGTTTTGTTTTGCAAAAAGCGATGAGACGTTGATAAGAGGAGCAGAGATATTGAATGCAATTGAATAAAACCTTAATCGACAGAACGAATATTTAAAATAAAGAAAGTGGCAAAATCATTGACAATTAGTTTGGTTCAAACAGATAATGTTTGGGAAAACATAGACACTAACCTTAAGAATTTAACTTTTAAAATAGAGCAGATACAAGAAAAAACGGATATGATCATCCTGCCGGAATTGTTTACAACTGGTTTCACCATGGAAGCTGAAGGAGTTGCCGAAACGATGGATGGAGTAGGAGTGAAATGGATGCTGAACACGGCTAATAAAAAGAAATGCATTGTTTTAGGGAGTCTTTTGATCATTGAATCAGGTCATTATTTTAACAGGTTAATTGTAGCCTTTCCGGATGGAAATATAAAGCATTATGATAAGCGCCATTTGTTTTCATTTGCAGGGGAGGACAAGGTTTTTAAAGCAGGTAAAGAGCGTATGACCTTTGAATATAAAGGCTTTAAGATTTGCCCTTTGATATGCTACGATCTGCGGTTTCCTGTATGGGCACGAAATACAGAGGAAATCGATCTGATTATTTTCGTTGCCAACTGGCCGAATGCCAGAATGATGGCTTGGGATACTTTGTTAAAAGCCAGAGCGATTGAAAATTTGTGTTATGTTATAGGTTTAAATAGGGTGGGAATAGACAATAATCAACTCGTATATACCGGGCATTCTGCAGTCTATGACGCCATGGGAAGCACCTTACTGAACTTTGAACCAGGTAAACAAGCCATTGGGTCAGTTTCTATTGATATGGATCATATAGAGCAAACAAGGAGTAAATTCAGATTTTTAGAAGATCGTGACAGTTTTGTGATCAATTAAAAGATCAGTCAGTCGGATTTAATTTCAATAGTGCCTCATTTATGGTATTTTCAGTTTTTTCCAATAATTCAGGAAAAGGCATAGCATCTGATTTGATGGGCTCATGGGCCTCCATAGTGACTTTGATACCTACACCTAGAGGAAATGCCCCTTTTCGAACCAGCCGCCAGGAATTATTTATTGAAAGTGGAATAATATAGGAGGATGGTGCTTTTTTCACCATCATTTTTAAGCCGCTTTCGCGGAACGGTTTTGGAACTGCTGTTTTACTTCTGGTGCCTTCAGGGAAAATGACAGCAACAAGATTTTCTTCTTCAATTTTTTGACCAAATTTCATCAAGGTATTGATAGCTTGTCTGGGGTCTTTTCGTTCAATAAGCACGTTATCCCCG
>CBDULU010000055.1:0-9105 GCA_965368155.1 uncultured Flavobacteriaceae bacterium | reverse complement strand
ATGCGATAGGCATCTGCAGGGTCCATAGAATTTCTTGGGGCAAAAAGATATTTGACAAGTCTTTCTGCAACCTCTTCGTCATAGAAACCATCAGGAGCTTCTGAAAAAGCTTCCGCAGCATCAGCCGTCAATACATCAGCCCACATATATCCGTAATATGCCGTAGCGTATCCCTCACCTGAGAACACATGTCCAAAATGAGGCGTTCTATGACGCATCACCAATTCTTTAGGCATTTTTAATTCAGCCAAAGTTTCTCGCTCAAATTTATCTACGTCTATATTCGAAGGATCTGCCAGGTGAAATTTCATATCCATAATGGCAGAGGCCAAATATTCAGTTGTTGAAAAGCCTTGATTAAACGTCGAAGCATTTTTAATTTTTGAAACCAATTCTTTAGGCATTGGTTCTCCGGTCTCATTATGTACCAAAAACTCATTGATCACTTCATCTGTAGATAACCAGCGTTCCAATAATTGTGATTGAAACTCAGTGTAATCTCTTACTCCTCCATTTAAGGTTGGATATCTGACATTAGAAGAGAAGAAGTGAAGTGCATGACCAAATTCATGGAAAAAGGTAGTAGCATCATCCCATGAAACTAACAAGGCCTCTCCAGGAGCTGGTTTAACAAAATTTGAATTGTTGGAAGCCAAAACATTTTTATCTCCGTCAAAAGTAGTATGGCTTCTATAAGTAGTTGCCCAGGCTCCGGATCTTTTTCCCTGTCTGGCATATGGATCAAGGTACCACAGACCAATGTTTTCACCAGAATCCTTATCCGTCACTTCCCAAACTTTTACATCTTCATGAAAAACCGGCACGCTACCTTCAGGAACTGGGGTAAACTTATAATTAAACAAACGGCCTGCAACATAATGCATGGCATCTGTTAATTTATCTAACTGCAAGTATTGTTTTACCTCATCAGAATCCAGATCATATTTTACTTTTCTTACTTTTTCTGCATAATAACGATAATCCCAAGGCTCGATCGTGATTTTATCTCCATTTTTATCAGCGACTGCTTGCATATCAGCTACTTCTTCTGCCACTCTTGCAATAGCAGCCGGCCAAACAGCTTCCATCAAACCCATCGCATTTTCCGGCGTTTTTGCCATTCTATCCTGTAAGCGCCATTCTGCATAATTTTGATAGCCTAATAATTCTACTCGTTCCCTGCGTAATTTTAAAATGTCGCTGATCAATTCATTATTATCATACTCGTCGCCGTTATCACCGCGAGAATAGTAGTTTGTCCAAACTTTCTTACGAATATCTCTCTCAGTAGAATAGGTTAAAAACGGATCCATTGAAGATCTTGTATTGGTAATGGCATATTTACCTTCCTGTCCGTTATCTGCGGCGATTTTCGCTGCTGACTTTATAAAACCATCCGACAAACCTCCCAATTGATCATCCGTCAAATAAGTGATGTAGTTTTCTTCGTCGTGAAGTACATTATTCGAAAATTTTGTGTAAAGGCCCGATAACTCTTTGTTAATTGCTGCATACCTTTTCTTTTTAACGCTATCAAGTTCTGCCCCATTCATCTCAAAACTTTTATAAACCAGCTCAAGAACACGCTGCTGATCATCCTCATAAGGATGTACCTCTGAAGCGTCATATCACGCCTTTACTCTTTTAAATAATTTTTCGTTTTGAGTAATTTTCGACCTATATTCAGAAAATAAAGGTGCCAATTCTCTTTGAACCGCTCTAAACTCAGGAGTAGACATATTACTGCTGAATATACCGTAATACGTAAACCCATTATCCAAGGCTTTTCCAGAACGTTCCATTTCTTCAATGGTGTTTTTAAAATTTGGCGCTTCCTCATTATTAGCAATAGCCTCAATTTCCTGAAGATTCAGCTCCATACCCCTGATCATGGCACTTTTAACATCTTCAACTTTCATTTTATCAAAGGCCGGAACTCCCCCATAAGGGCCCGTCCAATCTTGCAACAGCACATTGGTCTCCATTGGTTTTTCTTCTTTTGTTTTTTCTTGATTACAACCTACAAAAGCTACTAGAACAAATAAAAATAGTACCCTAAGATGCTTGGTTTTGAATTGTTTTATCATTGTATAATTTTTTAATTAATGATGTCTGTAAAAATCAAGGCAAGTTATCAAAAACAATAGAAAAATACAGTTAAAAAAGTATAGAAATATATAGAAATTAAACATTTAGAAATCAATTCATTTTAGAAGACAAATATAACTGTGAATTTGCTCCACATTAAAATTAGCGCAAGGTTCAATGAAAATATAATAATGACATATATCATTGATTTACAACCAATAAAACCCTATATTTGAGTATAACAATACAAAATCTCTATATATGGAAGAAATTACTCTAAACAACAGTTCAAGAATTCTGAAATTTCTACAACAGCTGAAACTTGATTTTAATGAGAACAGCATTTGGAACTATGCACGAAAAAAATTTCATTTTCGAGATGACGACAGATATTTAGTTCATCAATCTCTGGAATTTCTTCGCGACAATGAATATATCGTTAAGGTGAGAAGACCAGGTTATTATAAACTTACCGAAAAAGGTGAAAATTTTATAAACTGGGATCTGGAAAAATTGGAAAAAACAACTCTTGAGGCAGCAAAACCAGTACAAAAAAATTGGATGAGCTGGTTACAGTTAAGCCGGGCCTAGCAGGAATTTCACTTGGTCTTTTAAATATATGCGAATGTACTTTAATAAGAATCTTTTCTATTAGAGTGGATTAGCATTAAAGGTATCTCCCTGCTCAAGATCGCCGGTCACAAATCCTTTTTTAAACCATTTTATTCGTTGTTCAGAGGTGCCATGTGTAAAGGAATCTGGTACTACCCTACCCGTAGATTGCTTCTGCAAACGATCATCTCCTATGGCAAATGCCGCATTTAAGGCCTCTTCAAGATCGCCTGCTTCCATCATTTGAGTCATTTGCTGGGAATGATGGGCCCAAACTCCTGCCAGAAAATCGGCTTGAAGTTCCAGCCTGACTGAATACCTGTTATATTCCTTCTGGCTCAATTCGCCTCTGAGGCTTTGAACTTTGTCAGTGATCCCTGTGATTTTCTGAATATGATGACCCACCTCATGAGCAATCACATAGGCCTGAGCAAAGTCACCGGGAGCATTCAACTTGCGCGCCATATCATCAAAAAAGCTCAAGTCAAGGTACAATTTTTCATCACCTGGACAATAAAAAGGTCCTGTAGCGCTTGAAGCTGATCCACAAGCCGATGCCACAGATCCTGTAAAAAGTACCAGCGTAGGTTCACGGTAATTGCCGATAAGGCCATTCCAAACATCTTCCGTATTTGCCAAAATAGTCGCACTAAAATCAGCTAGTTCATTCTCCTCACGAGTTCCTTCGTAGGGAACCGCAGTCTGAGTTTGACTTTCACCTCCTCCAAAAAAATTACCCAATAAACTCAATGGATTATTCCCTGATATAAATGAAAATGCAAGAAAGACACCAACTATGACCAGACCTGTTTTTGAAAAAAGGAGTTTGATCAGCGGACCAAGCAACATGGGATTTAATCCGCCAGAACGCCTGCCTGGACCTGACTGACCTCTTCGGTCTTCAATATTTGAACTTTGTCGTTTGCCTTTCCATTTCATAATAATGCTTGCTTAGGTGAATAATTGGAAGGCTAAATTTAGTTATTATTTCACTAAAAGTAAATTGTTGTTCATAAGAATAACAGATCCTCATGTAAATCAATTGGTCCCTCGGTACCAGTTCGTTTAACGTTTCTATCAAAAAAAATATCTAAGAGGATTAATATTTTAATTATCTTGACTGTCTTTTAAATCATATTCTAATACCTATACTAAGCCATTTTCACTTATGACAAAATATTTTCTATCGCTTTTCCTTCTGATAACGAGTTTAACAATTACTTCGCAGACAACTAAAAAAAATACGAAAGATTCGCTTTCTACATCATGGGATGTATCAAGTCCTGCACTTCCCTTTAAAGAAGTTACCATCAGTACTGATGAGGGTACCTGGATGAGTGTAGATATAAGTCCTGACGGATCTACTTTAGTTTTTGATCTACTAGGTGACATTTACACCATGCCCGTTTCCGGCGGAAAGTCAACCTTGATCAGGGGTGGCCACGCCTTTGAAGTGCAACCCAGGTTTAGCCCCGATGGCTCGCAAATAAGTTTTACAAGTGATGCTGGAGGAGGTGACAATATTTGGGTGATGTCGGTCAACGGAAGTGATGCCAAACAAATTACTAAAGAAGATTATACTCTCGTCAACAATGCGGTTTGGTCAAATGATGGGAATTACCTGTTTTGCAAAAAGCACTTGACCTCACAACGCTCACTTGGAGCGGGTGAAATCTGGATGTACCATAAATCTGGAGGAAAAGGTATTCAACTAACTAAAAAGAAAAACGAGCAACAGGATGCCGGTGAACCTTGGCCCTCTCCAGATGGACAATATGTCTATTATAGTGAAGATGTATATCCAGGAGGCTATTTCCAGTACAATAAGGATCCCAATAGTCAAATTTATGTGATCAATCGCTACAATTTAAAAGATGGAAAAACAGAAAGAGTTACAGGAGGTCCGGGAGGAGCTATCCGCCCAGTGATTTCCCATAATGGGAATACGCTAGCCTTCGTTAGAAGAGTAAGGGAGAAATCAGTTCTGTTTCTACATGATCTTTCTACAGGTCGCGAATGGCCCATTTATGATGAACTCAGCAAGGATCAACAGGAAACTTGGGCCGTATTTGGTCCGTATACAGGATTTAATTTCACCCCCGATGATAAACATATCATTATCTGGGCACAAGGGAAAATAAAAAAAATTGATGTGAATTCCTTAGAAGTAGCTGAGATTCCATTTCAGGTAAGCGCCAGTCATAAAATCGTCAATGCCCTTAAATTTAAAAATAAGGCTTTTGAAGATACCTTTTCTGCAAAGGCAATTCGCAATGCGGTCACTTCTCCGGATGGCAAGACTTTAGTATTTAATGCTGCCGGATATTTATGGGTCAAAAAACTCCCTAACGGAACGCCTAAAAGATTGACCGATGGAACTGATTTAGAATTCGAACCCACCTTTTCCAAAGACGGGAAATTTCTGGCATTTGTTACCTGGAGTGATGACAACATGGGAAGTATCCATAGGATGGATATGACCTCAAAAGGTAAACCTGTAAAACTTACCCAAGAGAAAGCAATTTATCGGGAACCTTCTTTTTCCCCAAAAGACCCTAATACGCTTGTATTTCGAAAAGAAGGTGGTAATCAGGATCAAGGCTTTGTCAATACTAAAAAACCCGGAATATATACGCTCAAATACAGTGCTTCAAAAAACTCAGGTGGCAACGCTAAGGAGTCTTTTATAAGCGAAGAAGGTCAGTTTCCGAGTTTTAATATGAACGCCACCCGAATCTATTATCAAACAGGAGGTTATCTCTTTGGTGAATTAACAAAAACCTTAAAATCAGTCAACCTGTCTGGCGAAGATGCACGTGAGATCCTAAGCTCTAAATATGGTCAAAGAATCATTCCCAGCCCTGATGATCAATGGGTTGCTTTTTCCAACCTTTATCAGGTCTATATTGCACCGCTGCCCTCCACTGGAAAAACTGTTGCATTAGATGGTAAATCTACCAGTGTTCCTGTTGTCCAATTCACAAAAGACGCAGGCGTAAATTTACATTGGTCATCTGATAGTAAAAAACTCCACTGGACGCTTGGAGATAAGTATTTCAGCAATGCTTTGGATCAAAGATTTCTCTTTATGAAAGGCGCTCCAAAAGAAGCTCCGGCTATTGATAGTTTGGGGATAGACATTAATTTAAAAGTAACTTCGGACAAACCTGAAGGCATTATCGCCCTAAGCGGAGCCCGCATTATTACGATGGATGGCGAAAAGGTCATAGAAAACGGTACCATTGTTATCAAGGATAATAAAATTCTGAGTTTAGGTGAAAGTTCGGCAGTCGAGATTCCTTCAAAGGCAAAAATTATTGATGTGCAAGGCAAAACCATTATGCCTGGTTTTATAGATGTGCATGCTCATTTGGGTCATTTTCGCTACGGAATCGCCTCACAAAAACGCTGGCATTATTATGCCAACCTGGCTTATGGGGTTACGGCAACTCATGATCCTTCAGCCAATACTGAAATGGTTTTTTCATTGTCAGAAATGGTTAAATCAGGAAGCATGATCGGTCCAAGAATATATTCAACCGGGGTCATTTTATATGGAGCAGATGGTGATTTTAAAGCCTCTGTAAATAGCCTAAAAGATGCCCAATCGGCTGTAAGAAGAACCAAGGCTTTTGGTGCTTTTTCAGTAAAAAGCTATAACCAGCCTCGAAGAGATCAAAGACAGCAAATCATAAAAGCCGCTTCTGACCAACAAATTGAAGTGGTCCCCGAAGGTGGCTCTACGTTTTTTCATAACATGACGATGATCTTAGACGGACATACCAGTATTGAACACAATATTCCGATAGCTACATTACATGATGATGTGATTCAATTATGGTCGGCAAGTCAAACGAGTTATACCCCTACTTTAATTGTCAATTATGGAGGCCTGAATGGAGAATACTTCTACTACCAGACTAACAATGTCTGGGAGAATGAAAAACTTTTAAAATATACACCAAGGAGCATCATTGATTCCAGATCAAGACATAGAACCATGATCCCTTTAAAAGAATATGAAAACGGACATATCCTTGTTTCAAAAAGTGCTAAAAATCTTACTGAAGCAGGTACAAAAGTAAACCTTGGTGCTCACGGGCAACTACAGGGACTCGGTGTTCATTGGGAACTTTGGATGCTTTCACAGGGAGGCATGAGCAATATGGAGGCATTAAAGTCGGCAACGATCAACGGAGCAGATTATCTTGGCATGGAAGATCAAATAGGCTCTTTAGAAGAAGGGAAATTAGCCGATCTCATCGTGTTGGATAAAAACCCCCTTGATGATATTAAAAATTCTGATTCAGTCATCTATACTATGATCAATGGAAGAATGTATGATACTTCAACCATGAATGAAGTTGGTAACTATGATACTCCAAGAGGCCAGTTTTACTGGGAAAAAGATGAATATGCCCCAGCCTTTGACTGGCATGGTGAAACAATGCCAAAATGCTCATGTGAAATTGGGCATCAATAACTGATGCAAAACACTACTTGATTATGACACTTGATTTACCCTTTGTTCGATCACAATTTCCAGCCTTTTCAGAACCTTCTCTTGAGGGCTGGGCTTTTTTTGAAAATGCCGGAGGCTCCTATCCCTGTATACAAGTAGTCAATCGATTGACAGACTTTTATATGAAAAACAAGGTTCAGGTGAACTATCCTTATCCAGCATCGATGCTGGCTGGAAGACTTATGGAAGCCTCTTATAAAAGAATGGCTGACTACTTGAATGTTGATGAGTCAGAAATTCATTTCGGTCCTTCAACAACACAAAATATTTATGTCTTGGCAAATGCCATGCGGCCGATGTGGGAGGATGGCGATGAGATCATTGTCTCCTGTCAGGATCATGAAGCCAATGCCGGGGCATGGAGAAGATTAGCAGATCGAGGAATTAAAATAATAGAGTGGCATGTGCATCCTGAAACGGGACTTTTGAGCCTGGATGAATTGGATAGTTTATTTTCTGATCGAACAAAGATGGTCGCGTATCCGCATTGTTCGAATGTTATAGGCCATATCAATCCTGTAACAGAAATAAGTCAAAAAGCACATAAGCACGGAGCGCTCTCTGTAGTGGATGGCGTAGGATATGCACCTCATGGTTTCCCGGATCTAAAAGAGTTGGGCGCAGATATTTACCTTTTTTCATTGTATAAAACTTTTGGCCCTCATTTGGGCTTGATGTATGTGAGAAAAGCCTTGATCGAAAAGATGGAAAATCAGTCTCATTTTTTTAAAGAAGGAATGAGCAGAAGCATGTTAACACCAGCAGGGCCTGATCATGCACAAATTGCAGCTGCCAGTGGAATAGTGGATTATTTTGATCTGGTGTACAGGCATCATTTCGATGTGGAAGGAACTCCTGCCGAAAGAAACAAAGCCTTAAACAAATTGTTTCAGGAGCATGAAAAAGCGCTTTTAGAGCATTTACTTGACTTTTTAAGATCTCGTGATGACGTTCAAATCGTGGGTCCTGATCATGCGGAAGACAGGGCTCCCATTGTTTCTATTATTCCTCTCCATAAAAATCTTAAAAAAGTATATGCAACCTTAATCGAGCAGCAGTTGATGTTGGGTATGGGCAATTTTTACGCCGTACGTCCGCTAATAGATATGGACATCCCCAGACAACCCGGTGTGTTGAGAATTTCCTTTTTGCATTATACCAGTATGGAGGAAATCAACCAGTTGATCGAAGGTTTGAAAGTTGCATTGGAATAGCAAGTATTTGCTTATTGATATACCAATTCAATATCATCTAATTCAAGTGTACTTTCGATCGCACCTTTAAAGAAATCGCCCTCAAAGCTAGATGTTGCCAATATCGTAATATGAGTTACTGTTTCGGTGCCATCTCCCCAGGCTTCACCTTCTACCGGTTGTGCATAGTCATACCACGGATCAGAAGCGTCCAACGGCCCGTATTTGATAGCTATGTTTTCTCTTGACCATTCTGAAACAGACGTACCACTTCTAAACCATGCCGTTCCAACCCGTTTTACTTCAGAACCCTCTCTGTTCTCCAAAAATAAATAGATATCACATTGATCGCCATAAGAAAGCGGGTCGCCGTTTCCATCTTGATTGTTGGGTCCTGGCTGATAAGTATAACTAAAAGAAAATGAAAGTGGCCTTGCGGAAAAAGGGGTGCCAAGCGTAATATTCGACCTGGGATCGGAGACACTGGGAAAACCATCCGTAAATTTGCCTATAAAAATAGTTGCCGCTGCCATTCGAACAAGAGCAGGTGCTGCAACAGATTCCATTTTGGCATAATTTGAATTGTCCCTTTCCTGCTTGCTCGTATTTCCTGATGATCCTCCTAAGGCAAGTCCCGGGTTGGCCGTTCCCCAAATAGTCGAAGCCTTGTCAACACCAGGTTCCTCAATA
>CBDULU010000054.1:0-9187 GCA_965368155.1 uncultured Flavobacteriaceae bacterium | reverse complement strand
GTATCTCCATTAACTTTAAAATCGACCTATGTATTTGATGAGAAATTATCAAATGAAGGAGCCTTTGGTGTCCAGCCAGGTGATCGGTCAAGGCATGAATTGGGGATTTTAGTTAGAACGAAATGGGAAAAAGAGATCTTTAAAAATGTTGCCATGGAAAATGATCTTGAACTCTATACAGATTATATCAATGACTTTGGAAATATTGATGTTGAATGGATCCTTAACTTCCAATTTAAAATTAATAAAGTATTTCAAGCAAGCTTCAGGAGTCATTTGATCTATGATAATGACATCAAGATCAAAGAAACCAATGAGGCTGGAGAAGTGGAAATCCTGGGAGCAAGAGTACAGCTAAAACAGCAGCTGGGCATAGGAATTATTTATAATTTCTAAAACAACCTTATCAACCAAGATCAACACCCTTAATTTTTTTATGCAGTAAAATGGCATAGCTGTCTGAGAAATTTGCCACAAGATTACATATACTGAGAATTCTTATGTAAAGATCATCGGAGGTATTTTTATACCTGTCGGGCAATAGCATTAAAACAAGCTTGTCATAATTTGAGAGTTGATGTGCATGCTTGTTGTTGACAGCAGTAATAAAGACTTCCAATAAATCTGCAATGACCTGATAACCGGCAATTTCTTTTTCAATGACCTCCTTGCTCTGGTAGATCTTTTCCACACTCAGCTTAATGATATCATTGATTTGTGCTTCATATTTACATTTTTCAAGAAGTGAATATTGAAAGTCACCTTTGAGGATGGACTCTTCGTTTTCAATAAATATTCTTGAGGCTTCCTGAATGAGATTTCCTATCGCCAGAGCCCTTAAATAACTGATACGGTCTTGTGTATTCTGCAGGGAATTATATTTTTTGGTATTGATAGTATCCCTGACAAGATTGATCAGATATTCCAAGGCATAATCTTCAGAGATCAACCCAAGATTGATACCATCTTCAAAATCAATGATGGTATAGCAAATGTCATCAGCAGCTTCTACAATATAAGCCAGAGGGTGTCTTGAAAAGGAGAGATCAGTGGTATTTCCAGTTCTTTTTAAACCCAATTCATCTGCGAGTTCTTTAAAAAACACCAGTTCTGATTGGAATATACCGTATTTTTTATCGGCAATGTGCTGACTTGGTTTTTTCGGTAAGGATTCCTTGGGATATTTAATAAAGGCTCCTAAAGTGGCATATGATAACCTTAATCCACCCTGAATATTATTTACAGATTCGCACAAGATCTTAAGGCCGTTTGCATTCCCTTCAAAATCGATCAGGTCTTGCCACTGTTTAGGGTTGAGTTGTTCTTTAAATTGTTGACCTTTCCCGGATAAAAAAAACTCTCCGATAGATTTCTCTCCGCTGTGGCCAAAGGGAGGGTTTCCTATGTCATGAGACAAGGCCGCTGCCGCTGCAATTGCACCAAAATCATTCGACCGATACCCCTTTTTTTCCAGTTCAGGATATTTTCCAATCACATATTTGCCTACCATACGGCCCAAAGATCTCGCTACAACCGATACCTCTAAACTATGTGTAAGCCTGGTATGTACAAAATCTGTTTTTGACAAGGGAACAACTTGGGTCTTGTCTTGTAAACTTCTAAACGAATCAGAAAAAATAATCCTGTCAAAATCAACTTCAAAGCCCAAACGAGCCTCATCCTGATCAATTCTATTTCTAGTGGCCTGATCGCCAAATCTTTTTAAAGAGAGTAATTTTTCCCAGTTCATGCCTTGTTTTTAAAGCATGAAAGATACATTATTTTGAATATTTTCAGAGGATTCACCCTTTAAAAAACAGGAAGATTTTAAAGGTTTACCAGACCCGGGTTCCTTCTTTTTAAACAATATTCCAATTAATACCTAATTATTCTGTTTTCTGTTTTATATTTAAACTCTAATTAGACCTTAATAAAATGGAAAACATTTACTTTTTAATGATCATGGCATTGATCGTTTTGGCCATTGCAGATCTTGTGGTTGGAGTGAGTAACGATGCCGTCAACTTTTTGAATTCAGCCTTGGGTTCCAAAGCTGTATCCTTCAGAACTATTATGATTGTTGCCAGCCTTGGAATTGCTTTTGGAGCTATTTTTTCGAGTGGAATGATGGAAGTTGCCAGGAAAGGAATTTTTGTTCCGGGAGAGTTTTATTTCAATGAGATCATGATCATTTTTCTAGCCGTGATGATCACTGATATCTTATTGCTTGATTTTTTCAATACCCTCGGAATGCCAACTTCGACAACAGTTTCAATCGTATTTGAATTGTTAGGTGCTGCCGTTGCTATGGCCTTGATCAAGATCGGTGCCGATAATGGATCTTTTTCGGAAGTATTAAATTATATCAATACCGAAAAAGCAACAGAGATCATTTTGGGCATATTGCTATCCGTGGTGGTGGCCTTCTCGGTCGGAGCTTTCGTGCAATATATATCCAGGGTGTTACTATCGTTTGATTTTGAAAAAAAGGCCAAATGGGTAGGAGCCGTTTTTGGTGGAGTTGCGTTGGCAGCAATTACCTATTTTATCTTTATTAAGGGACTAAAAGGAACAGATTATTACGCAAATATTCAACCAATGATAGAAGGGAAGACCCTTTTGATCGTTATGGTAAGTTTTGTGATCTGGTCCATGTTGTCTTACCTCGCGGTGGTTGTTTTTAAAATGAATATTTACAAGATCATCATTATCGTCGGTACATTTGCCCTGGCCTTGGCATTTGCAGGAAATGATCTTGTCAACTTTATTGGTGTTCCGATTGCAGCTTGGCAATCCTATGAGGCGTGGAGTGCCTCGGGGATTCCTGCAACTGAATTCAGCATGAATGTGTTGAGTAAAAAGGTGCCTACTCCAACTTTGTTCCTTGTTGCCGCCGGATTAATTATGGTATTGACACTATGGTTATCAAGTAAGGCAAAAGGTGTAGTCAAAACATCCATTGATTTATCCAGTCAGGAGAACACCAAAGAAAGATTTGAGCCCCATTGGTTGTCTAGAAACCTGGTAAAATTGACCATGATGATTTCTGATTATATGGCCACCGTATTGCCAGATCCTTTGCAGCGAAAAATTGAACAACAGTTTAAAAAACCGGTAATAAAATTGTCCAAAGAGAAGAAGCATGAGCTTCCTGCTTTTGATATGGTGAGGGCTGCGGTAAACCTAATGGTGGCCAGCGTTCTTATTTCTATTGCAACTTCCATGAAATTGCCTTTGTCAACAACCTATGTCACTTTTATGGTCGCTATGGGTACTTCTTTGGCAGACAGGGCCTGGGGAAGTGAAAGTGCTGTATATAGGGTAGCAGGAGTTTTGAATGTGATTGGAGGTTGGTTTTTTACGGCTATTGTAGCATTTGTTGCTGCAGGAACAGTTGCCTACTTGATTCATCTTGGAGGTCCTACTATGATCGCTGTTTTGTTGCTGCTTGCGGTATTATTATTGTCAAGAAATTATATCAAACATATTAGAAAGTCCAAAGAAGCCAAAGCTGAAGATAGCTTGAATAAGGCAGAAAGCGGATCTATTCACGGGGTAATTGAGGAAAGTGCGGATAATATATCAAAGGCTTTAAAGCGAGTTGGAAAGATCAATTCACAAACGTTAAAAGGCTTGATCAATCAAGATCTCAGCAAGCTCACCAAGGCCAAAGAAACAGTGGTAAAATTGGAATCTGAAGTTGAAGATCTGCAGAATGATATTTTCTATTTTATTAAAGACCTTGACGATTCTTATCTGGGCGCGAGTAAGTTTTATATAGATGTTATTGGCAGTCTTCAAGACGTTGCCCAATCATCTAGCCTGATTGCTAAAGTAAGTCATAAGCATGTCCAAAATCATCATAAGAATCTCAAGAAAAGACAAACAGAAGAACTTTTGGAAATTAATGACAAACTGCTGGTCTTATTTTCCAGGATTAGAGAAGTATTTGATACACGATCCTTTGACGAAATATTTCCGGATATTATAGATTCAAAGAGAACGTTGTTAGAAGAGGTGGAGACTTCAATTCAAAAGCAGGTTGAAAGAACAAGAGAAAGCGACTCTACCAGCCCTAAAAATACTACGTTGTATTTTATCATTCTTTTAGAGACTAAGGATTTGATTTTGGCTTGTATGAATATTTTGAACCTTTATTATGAGGAACATGATAAAAATAAGAGCGTTTAACTAAGTAATCGTCAACTTACAATAAACTAAACAGGTTCAAGGATACTGTCTTTTTCACTGTAGAGTAATTCTCCGACTTCGATGATTTTTTTGATCATGTCATTGACATTGTCATGATCATTTACCAAAGAAGAGGCCATATCGGTTGTAATAAGGTTTTTCCTAATGATATTGTTGATCCCTTTGTTGCCAATTCTCGTATTTTCCTTGGCCTTATTTCTCATTTCCATAAGTTTTTCATAGTGTACTTCTTTGTTGTCTTCACTTCTGAATAAATAGATAGCTCTTAATACCTTGACAACCATTCTTCTAAACTTGTTGTACTCTTTCTTGATGTATTTGTTGTCAGAATAGGTATACACGGAGATATTCCTGCGAAGTTCTTTAACATCTCTTATAATTTCAACCATTTTTCGATTGGCAATTTTTATTTCTGATATTCTTTTATGCTGCTCCTTACTCAATTCTAGTTCAGATTGGGCAATTGCGGCATATTCTAAAATTTTGCCATAAATAGTCTTGACTTTATGAACATATAGATCTCTTATGTCTATATCTATTTCTGCCTTAGATTTTTTGATCAAAACTTTTGACTTTATACCAGATAAAATATCACTTCTATGGATATTTAAAGAATGGGTAACAATTTCAAAAATGGCATTCTCAAAGAGATACTTTGTCTCATTTTCAAGGGAAGAAATCGCCGTTTGTGGAAATTCAAGCGATGCCCTGTTTAGGAATTTAGGCTCGTCTATATCTTTGATTCTATGATCTTTAACCAGATACATCAGTAATTTTTCCAGCCTGTTAATAAGCGGGATCATGATGATAACCCCCAAGACGTTGAATATGGTATGAAAAAGAGCCAATTTTAAGGCATAGTCATTTTGAGAGATGCCTATAATTTCAGATAATTTATCCACTAAATTGGCCAAAGGAAAAATTAAGGAAAGGGCCACAATTCCTGTTACGAAATTAAATATCAAATGAGCCAGAGCAAGTCTTCTCCCTGCGATATTTGACCCAACAGACCCGATCAGAGCAGTGATTGTGGTTCCGATATTTGTTCCTATAGCCAAGGCAAGAGCGTTTTCATATTCGATCTGACCCGCAGACAGCGCTGTAAGGACCAAAGCCAAAGACGCACTACTGGATTGAAGAATTGTAGTGATAAAAATACCGATACCGGTATAGATCACAACGCCTAAAAATCCAGGGACAGCATAAACAGTAAGGTCAAAATATTGGCTAAAAACGTCAAAACCTTCTTTCATAAAATGAATTCCCAGAAAAAAGAATCCTAGTCCGGTCAGGATGTTGCCTATTCCTTTGAAGGACCTGCTCTTTTGAAAAGAGAAAATAATCCCGAAAATCAGCATAGGCATAGCCAGAATTGAAATTTTGACCTTTAGGCCAAAACCAGCCACGAGCCAGGCGGTGGCCGTTGTACCTATATTAGCTCCGAAAATCAATCCAATCCCACCAGCCAGGCTAATCAGCCCCGCGCTGATAAAGGAAATAGTGATGACAGATACCAGTGAACTTGATTGTATGAATGCTGTAACAATGGCTCCTAAAGAAATACTCTTATAGAGTTTATCGGTAGCTTTTCCTAAAATTGCTTTTAGGGGCCCTTTGGTAAATACCTTAAACCCTTCTTCCAGCGTGATCATGCCGAATAGCAGAATGGATACACCTGCTGCGATTGTCTTAAAATTTGGATTAAAAAATAAAACAAGCCCCAGAACAATAAGCACAATCAAAAAGATCCATCGTTTGATCATAAAAGAGATTTTTCTATATAAACATACTAATTACATGAGGATTTTACAACATTGAAAATAAATAAATTAACCTGAGATTAACCAATTCATTATAATTTCTTAACAATGGATTAACCTGGAAGTTACTTTTAATGAATTTCTTTGTCTTAAATAATTTCTATGAAAATTCTGACTTTGGTTTTTGGTTTACTTATTTCTAGTGTTGGTTTTGCACAAGGTGCAAGCGTACAGGGTAGTGTATTAGACGGAGACTTTAATAAGGAGCCATTGGCTTTTGCAAATGTAAAAGTCAAAGGGTTGGATATCAATGCAGAAACTTCTTTGGATGGGGTTTTTGAATTGAATCTTTTAGAAGGAAAATATACACTTGTTATAGATTTTATTGGTTATGCACCTATCGAGATTGAAGAGGTAGTGGTCTCAACGACTGATGTAAAATTAAATCCGATTGTTTTAAGTACCCTAAAACGGACTTATGATTTGGCATCGAATTCAGATGACCAGTAGGTTGAAAAAAACATAAAAGAAAGGCCACTTTGAAAAGTGTCGCTTTATATGTATAAAAACAAAAAAGAGGAAACCAACCAGTTTCCTCTTTTTTGTTTTTTGACCCGACGGGTCTTTTTAAGATCCACACATAAGACAATCATCAGGATTCTCTTTTGATTTAATGATCATTTCTTTAAGTTCTTCTCCAGTTAAAGGTTGTTCCTCAACTGCTCCTGCAGGAAGTTCATCAGCTTTTTTAGATACTGTAAACTGAATTGCGTTTACTGCAGATTTTGTTCTTAAATAGTACATACCTGTTTTCAAACCTGATTTCCAGGCATAAAAATGCATTGAAGTCAACTTGGAATAGTCAGGATCTTTCATGAATAAATTCAATGATTGGGACTGATCGATAAAATATCCTCTATGGCGAGCCATATCGATAATATCTTTCATGCTCATTTCCCATACAGTTTTATACAATTCTTTCAAATCCTCTGGAATTGCCTCAATATGTTGAACTGATCCGTTTGCACGCATGATATCTTCTTTCATATCATTGTCCCATAATCCAAGATTCACAAGATCTTCCAAAAGGTGTTTATTAACTACAATAAATTCACCAGATAATACCCTTCTTGTATAGATGTTTGAAGTGTAGGGTTCAAAAGCTTCGTTATTTCCTAAAATCTGAGAAGTAGAAGCGGTAGGCATAGGAGCAACCAATAAGGAATTTCTTACACCATTTTTCATGATGCTTTCTCTTAGTTTCTTCCATTCCCATCTGCCACTTAGCTCATCCTCGCTAATGTTCCACATATTGAACTGAAATTCACCCTGAGAGATCGGAGACCCTTTATATGATGAATAAGGTTCTTTCTCTTTAGCTAGTTCCATAGAAGCCGTTAAAGAAGCAAAATAGATGGTCTCAAAGATCTCCTGATTCAGCTTTTTAGCCTCCTCGCTTGTAAAAGGTAATCTCAACAGAATAAATGCATCGGCAAGACCTTGAATTCCAATTCCTACCGGTCTGTGTCTCATATTTGAGTTTTCCGCTTCCGGAACAGGGTAGAAATTTTGATCGATCACTGTATCCAGATTTCTGGTGATCTTTTTGGTGACCTTAAATAATTTTTTGTGGTCAAAGAATTTTTTACCGTCGGCATCCTCTGAGATAAACATAGGAATGGCTATAGAGGCAAGATTACATACAGCTACTTCGTCAGGAGCTGTATATTCCATGATTTCAGTACATAAATTGGAAGATCGGATCGTACCAAGATTTTTATGGTTTGATTTTCTGTTGACCGCATCTTTATAAAGCATATAAGGATTACCTGTTTCAATCTGTGCTTCTAGGATCTTTTCCCACAATTCTCTGGCCTTGACAGTTTTTCTTCCTTTTCCTACCTTTTCGTAGCTGGTATATAGTTTTTCAAACTCATCCCCATAAGTATCAAAAAGATGAGGACATTCATTAGGACACATCAGGGTCCATTCTCCATTCTCTTCAACACGTTTCATAAACAAATCAGGAATCCACATGGCAAAGAATAAATCTCTGGCTCGCATTTCTTCCTTACCATGGTTCTTTTTCAAATCGAGGAATTGAAAAACATCTGCATGCCAAGGTTCCAAATAAACAGCAAAGGATCCTTTTCGTTTTCCTCCTCCCTGATCGACATATCTTGCCGTATCATTGAAAACTCTTAACATGGGAACAATACCGTTAGAAGTACCATTGGTACCTCTGATATAAGATCCAGTGGCTCTTACGTTATGTATAGAAAGACCTATACCACCTGCTGATTGAGAAATTTTGGCTGTTTGTCTTAGGGTATCGTAAATCCCATCGATGCTGTCATCTTGCATTTGCAAAAGAAAGCATGACGACATCTGTGGTTTCGGAGTACCGGCATTGAATAAGGTAGGAGTAGCATGAGTAAAATAGCGCTTGCTCATTAACTCATAAGTTTCGATGGCAGCATCAAGATCGTCTTTATGGATACCCACAGAAACTCTCATTAACATGTGTTGTGGTCTTTCAACAATTTCTCCGTTAATTTTCAAAAGGTACGACCTTTCAAGTGTTTTAAAACCGAAGAAGTCATAACCGAAATCACGGTTATAAATGATTGTTGAATCTAGCTTGTCAGCATTATCCTGAATGATCTTATAGACGTCTTCAGCGATCATAGAAGCCTTTTTACCCGTTCTTGGGTTTACATAATCATGAAGATCCGTCATGGTCTCACTAAAAGACTTTTTAGTACTTTTATGTAAGTTGGAAACAGCTATTCGGGCTGCTACTTTTGCAAAATCCGGGTGTGTAGTGGTTAAAGTGGCAGCAATCTCGGCTGCAAGGTTATCTAATTCCGAAGTGGTAACTCCATCATATATCCCTTCGATCACTCTCATCGAAATCTTGATAGGATCAACTAAATCGTTTAATCCATAGCACAATTTTCTAACTCTTGCGGTAATTTTATCGAACATTACCGGTTCTCTTTTGCCGTCTCTTTTTACTACATACATTTATTTATTATGTTTATTAAGGTTAGTTACTCTCTCATGCCTTAGTCATGAGCCCATATTACTCGTTAAAAATTATAAGATCTGAAACCGATATTATAATGAATTTGAATAGACTTTTAATCTGTTCTAAAATAGAATAAAACCATAGTCAATTCGGAAAACTATTTAAGATGTTGTTAACAATCTGT
>CBDULU010000053.1:0-9268 GCA_965368155.1 uncultured Flavobacteriaceae bacterium | reverse complement strand
AGACCTTTCAAGTTTTGAAACGATATGTATCAATTGGTTTGTTTGTTGTTGAACCTCGAATTCCAGATTTCGATTCTTTTCTTTAATGAGATGTTCCTTCTGCTTTCTGACACTAATTTCAGAAATAAGCGCTTTGGCATAAAAAGATCCCTCATGTTTAAAATAATTTAAACCAATTTCAAGATCAAGTAGTCTTCCATCCTTGTGTAAACCTAGAAATTCTCTTCCTTTACCCTTTTTATATTTTCTGGGGAATTTCGTATAAGCATCAAAATGTTTGAGATGGATGTTACGGTGGGCTTCAGGAATGAGGAGGTCTATCTTTTTACCGATTAATTCTGCTTTTTTATATCCAAAAATATCCTCCAGAGCAGAATTTACCATTATAATTCTACCCTCGTCATTTGCTATGCATAATCCTTCTAAAAGAGAATCAAAACAAATTTTGTAAAAAACTTCATCACTTTTCAGCATGTGTTTAGTTTTTTAAAAATTTACCCTATGAAGTTACATAAAAATAGTTGAATATAAAGGGTTGAGAAGAATTTTAAGCTATTACAGAATCATTCTAAATAAACAGTTTTCACTAAGTTATCCTATAACTTGTCCGTTTTTATAAGTTGTTTTATTGACCAAGCGACCCTCTTCGTCATAAGTTTCAAAATCACCAGTCAACCTACCCTCTTTGAAGAATCCTTTTCTTTTTAATTTTCCATTCTCATGGTATATTTCAAATGGTCCGTTTTCCTTTCCCTTCAAATAATAACCCTTTCTTTTTAAGTTGCCGTTTTCATAATACATATGAAAAATACCCTCCTTCTCACCTTCGTCGTACTCAGTTTTGACATAGAGCATCAAATTTTCATAATAATTCTCGTATACCCCTGAAAGGCGATCATTTGAATAAAAAGCAGTCTCCTTTAAATCTCCGTTCTCATAATATTTTAAAGCCGGGCCTTCTTTTAGGCCTTTTTGGTAACTTAATTTAGATTTCAAGTTTCCGTTTTCGTAGTACTTCTTTTGTATGCCGTCAAACCTTCCGTCAACATGGTTTCCCTCAGCTTGTTTCTGACCGTTTTTATAAAACATGACCAGGGTCCCGTGATATTTTCCAGACTTAAAACTGGTTCTGATCTTTAATTGTCCGTTCTCATAGTATTCTTCATAAGCGCCATCATATTTGTCATCCTTAAAAGAGGTCTTTCTATTGATACGGCCATTTTCATAATATAGTTCATAAGGACCATTCTTTCTTCCATTCTGAACTGTATACTTTAATTTAGGAGAACTATAATTCTCATAGACGACTCCATTGTACTGCATCTCATTGGCATAGAGAATCGTTTTACCGTCAATATTCCTTTCTTCAATTTCAGATACATGCACTTTATCCTGAGCATTTGACACCATGCCACAGATCAACACAAGAAAAAGTATAACGATTTTTTCTTTCATTCTATCAAGATTAATTTCACCAAACCGCTCAAAAATAGGAATTTATCCTGAAAGATAAAATTATTTGTCTTTTTGACTTGTTATTTGTTGTAAACAAATTCACTGAAAATGAGCTCATTGAGATGATCTCAGCTCAAAATAAAAAGAAAGTTTCAACATAAAAAGATGATCTTATTCATTATTTGAACCAGACTTATAGAAGAGTTCTATCCCTGATTTTGAAATGATCACAATTCCCATCAAAAGGGTAATAAATACATATCCTTTGACTGCAGAAGTTATAGGTTCTAATTCAGGAGTGATGAATTTGATCAAGGCTCCAAATACCATAAACAGCCCTGTAATAAGGGTCATTCCAACGATGCTTTTAAAGATAGTTTTCATATTGTTTTTATAAGATATTTCAAATCTATATCTAAAAAAACGATATAAAGACGACATGTTATGTCTTAACCTCCTTTAATTTCTTTTCAAAGCAAATACTGTTTTCGACTTCCGCATACTGTCCATAATTAGGAATTATCTGATAGCCTTTTCGCATATAAAGCGCTATTGCTTCTGGTTGTCTTTTCCCGGTTTCCAACCTGCAACTTGAATAGCCTAATTCGAAAGCCCATTTTTCTAATTCTGCCAAAATAGAGCCCGCAACACCTCTTCCTCTTCGCGCTGCTAAGACGAACATTCGTTTTACTTCCATTGCCTCACCCTCCAAATCCTTGATCGCCCCGCAACCAATGGCTTGATCGCCTTCTTTTATAATTACGACATGTCTCAAACGGTCAATATGATTGAACTGCTGGTAAAAAGAATGATCATCCCCATCTCTTTCAGCCAATTCCTGGTCCAGCAAGCTTACGAGTTTTACAAAATCCGGGTCCGAAGCATCTGTTCTAAATAATGTAAGCATTGTTAAAATTATCGATTAAAAAACTATTCTTATTCCAAACCAATCTTATAAGTTGTCAGGGCTCTTTCTCTGGCAAATTTATGGTCTACCATTGGCTCAGGATAATCTGGGGTATCAAATTCAGGTATCCATTTTCTAATATAGGCCATCTCCTTATCAAATTTTTTGAGTTGCTCATAAGGATTAAAAATACGAAAATAAGGAGCTGCATCACAGCCTGTACCTGCGGCCCATTGCCAGTTTCCATTATTCGATGACAGTTCAAAATCGAGAAGTTTAGAAGCGAAATAAGCTTCTCCCCAACGCCAGTCGATCAGCAAGTGCTTGCACAGAAATCCTGCTGTAATCATTCTTACCCTATTGTGCATACAGCCCGTTTTATTCAATTCTCTCATTCCGGCATCAACCATCGGATAACCTGTTTGTCCAAGACACCATTTCTCAAAATCAGACTGGTCATTTCTCCAGGTAATACCATCATATTTTGTTTTAAAATTTTGATGAACTACTCTTGGATAATGGAAAAGAATCTGCATAAAAAACTCTCGCCAGATCAATTCGCTCAGTAAAACATCACTTGACAATCTAACTTTTTCTATAAGTTGACGGATACTAACCGTTCCAAAACGCAGATGAGGCCCCAAATGAGTACCTCCATTCTTAGATGGAAAATCCCGAACTGAGCCATATTGCCGGATCAGGGACAAGTCAAAATCCTTTACTTTAATATTTGGTTGCTTAAAGCCGAGCTCATCTAGGGTAGGAAAAGATATCGTTTGCTTATAAAAATTTTCAAAAGTTACAGACTTGAATGACACAGTGGGCTTAAAATTCTTCAGCCATTTATTCTTATAAGGAGTAAAGACATGATAAGGCTCTTGGTTATCTTTAACGATCTCTCCTTCTTCAAAAATAACCTGATCTTTAAACTGATAAAAGTCAACAGATGCTTCACCTAACATCTCTTCTACCTTTTTATCTCGCTCACGAGCATAAGGCTCATAATCCTTGTTGCTATAGACTTTTGAAACCTTTTCTTTTTTCAGAATTTCTTTCCATACTTCAAGAGGATCTCCTTTTATGACCAAAATCCCACTGCCATATGTTTTAAGCTTATCATCTAAAACCTTTAGTGATTCATAAATAAAACCAACCCTGGGATCATCAGGAGCAAGTTCATTGATGATCAACTCGTCAAAAATAAATAGGGGCAATACAGATTCATTTTGAGCCAAAGCTGCTAATAAACCAGTATTATCATCAAATCTTAAATCTCTGCGAAACCAAAATATAACCTTATCCATTACAACTTTAGATTTAAATGTTTATGTAGCCGAAGTAGCTATATTTTTGAGCATTCCATTAAAAATAAAACCATGAAAGGGATAAACAAGGTACCAATACAGGCGACCCATCAATCCAACGGGCCTGAAAGTTGCTGTTTGCACCAGCTTGTCATCTTTCATTCTGAATTCCAACCAGGCCTCCCCAGGTAGTTTCATCTCAGCAAATAATAATAACCTGCCTTCATCTTTATTAGCGTATAAAACCCTCCAAAAGTCAACAGCGTCACCAGAATTCAACTCTATTTCACTGGTCCTGCCCCTTCTGAGCCCAACACCTCCAACTAATTTATCCAGAAAGCCACGAAATTTCCAGAGCAAGTTGCCATAATACCATCCATTTTGACCTCCTATTCTCCATATTTTATCTACAGTGGTTTTATAATCATCATATACCATTTCCCTTTCATCCTTAAAGCAGCCAAAGGAAGGCACATTGATAAAGTCAGAAATATTCATTTTGAAATCTCCGCTGCTCATTGCATCCTTCCAACTGGAAAGAATTTCATTATTTTCTATTTTACTAAAAGCCCTGAGCAGTGAATCCTTATAATTCATAGGTTCTATACCAAGTATTTTTGCCCAATCATTATTTCGGCAAATCACTTCAATCTTCATGCTATTCACCAGTGCTATCGCCAGGTTATAGGAAGTTGACGTAACAAAATACAACCAATAAGAAGAGAGTCTTGGCGTCATAACAGGAATAATATAGATATGCCTTTTTAAATTTCTAACTCTGGCAAATTCCAATAACATCTCCTTATAACTTAAAATGTCAGGGCCACCAATATCAAAATCTTTGTCATATCCCTTTTCATTAAACATTGTCTTCTCCAGAAAGTTGATGACATCTCCCACTCCAATAGGTTGACACTTTGTATTCAGCCATTTTGGAGTGACCATAACTGGCAACTTTTCAACCAGATCTCTGATAATCTCAAAAGAGGCACTTCCTGAACCAATAATAACTCCTGCTCTGAGGGTGGTCAAACTAAAATTACCCTTTCCTAACTCTTCTTCAACTTTCTTTCTGGAGGATAAATGCTTTGATAAACTATCTGCATTAATGATCCCACTGAGGTATACCACATGCTTTACTTTGGTTTTGTTCAGGGCCTCTTTAAAATTATGGGCTGACTCAAATTCGAGCTTTTCATAATCTTTTGAAGAAGACATGGAATGCACCAGGTAATAGGCCCCGTCAATGTCATGTGGAATATGAGACATTGACGCCTTATCTAAAAGGTCTAATTCTATGATCTGGATCTTAGATTTTATGGATTCGGGAGGATTGAATCTTTTTCGATCCCTGACACAACAAATCACTTCATGTCCCTTTTCTACCAAAACCGGCAGTAATCTCTTTCCGATATAACCTGTTGCTCCGGTCAATAGTATCCTCATAGGTTCTTTAATTTTTCTATTTAGTTGATCTAATTTCCTTTAACAGGTCTCTTATTTCAAGGAGTACTTCTAAAGATTCATCCTTCGATGAAACTGAAATTTCATCAGCTGGATTTCGCACGAGTAATTCTCTTTGTTCCAATACTTGTTGTTTGAATTCCTCTGCCTGAACTATTCCAATAAGCTTCATATCACTTCCATGAGGATTGCTACTTCCTGCTGTTTCAATCTTCAGTACCCGTAATTCTAATAAGTTCAAAATCGGGTTTTGTAAAAAAGTAAGGTCTTGAATATTCTCTAACGGAATCGTCTTTTCTACCATAAAAAAAGCTCCTTTGCTAAAAATAAGATGACGAGTTGTCAACTTGCATTTGAGGTTTTCATAATATCTCTTGCTCACATAATGACCAAAACCCAGTAACCAGATCAGCAAAAATGGGATACCAATAATGGTAATCAAAAGAAAAAATCCAACGGATAGTAAAATATAAGTCTTGATCTTAGGGCTAAATGTAGCTTCCTGAATTATTCGGGCTTCATTCATGGGTTTCAGTTAAGGAGGGTTAACAATTTTTATGCAATATATGGTTCAGCTATAGATGCCTAAAAATACTGAAAATATGCATTGGTTTTATCAAAGTTGAACTTATACTTGTTATTCAGGAATGTATTAGAGCACAACATCAGTAAAAAAATTATCTTTGTCTGTATTGCGTATTTTTTAAAGTATCAAAAATCAATGAAAAAAGTATTTATTTTATTTCTATTGGCTATAGTTGGTTGTGCACCAAACCAAAAGGAAATTGGAGGAAAAAAGGACCTCGAACGTTGGAAGGAACAAGCCAAAAACGTAGAAATCATAAGAGATGATTTTGGCGTACCACATGTATATGGAAAGTCAGATGCTGATGCTGTTTTCGGTTTGTTATATGCTCAATGTGAAGATGATTTTAACAGGGTGGAGCGGAATTATATTTGGGCACTTGGCCGATTGGCAGAAATTGAAGGTGAAAAAGCGATATATAGTGACCTTAGAGCTCGTTTGTATATGACCCAGGAAGAAGCCATTTCAAATTTTGAGGAAAGCCCTGTTTGGATGCAAAAATTATGTATTGCTTTTGCAGATGGTATCAATTACTATTTAGCCACTCACCCTGAGGTGGAGCCCAAATTATTGGATCATTTTGAGCCCTGGATGCCATTTTATTTTAGTGAAGGGTCCATTGGTGGCGATATAGAAAGGGTGTCTACCGAAAAGATCCAGAAATTTTATGATGCTGAGGATGAGTCAGCCTTAGCTGGGGTCTATGATGGTATGCTCAGGTTGAATTATGGAGATCTCCAAGGATCGAATGGTCTGGCCATTAGTGGAGAAATGACTCAATCAGGTAAGAGTATGTTATTGATCAATCCACATACCTCATTCTTCTTTAGAGGTGAAGTTCATGTGGTTAGCGAAGAAGGACTCAATGCCTACGGAGCTGTAACCTGGGGTCAGTTTTTTGTGTACCAAGGTTTTAATGAAAATACAGGATGGATGCACACCTCTACAGGTACTGATATTATTGATGAATTTGAAGAGACCATTATTGAAAATGAAGATGAACTGCAGTATGTCTATGGCGATGAAAAACGAAAGCTGGAGTCATATCCGGTTTCTTTAAAATATATTTCTGATACAGGGCTAAAGGAAAAAGCTTATACAGCTTACAGGTCTCATCATGGACCCATTACACATGCTAACGATGACAAATGGGTAGCAACTGCACTCATGTGGGAACCTGTCAAGGCATTACAGCAATCATTCTTAAGATCCAAGCAGAAAAATCATTCTGAATTCAAAGAAATGATGAGGATGAGAACCAATTCGTCAAACAATACAGTTTTTGCCGATTCAGAAGGAAATATTGCCTACTATCATGGTAACTTTATTCCTAAAAGAAGTCCTCTTTTTGATTATTCCAAACCCGTTGACGGCAGCAATCCAGAAACAGATTGGAATGGACTACATAGTGTTGAGGAAAATATCCTTATTGTAAATCCTGAAACCGGTTGGATACAAAATTGTAATTCTACACCTTTTACTGCGGCAGATTTTGACAGCCCAAAACCCGAAAATTATCCAATCTACATGACTTCCTTTCCAGAAAATTATAGAGGTATTCATGCTGTTTCTTTATTGAAAAAAGCGGATAACCTTACCTTGGATACATTAATCAAATTGGCCTATGATCCTTATCTTCCAGGAGCAGAAGCTTTGATCACCGGCCTTTTGGAAGCAGGGAAATCAGCAGACAATTTAGATGAAAAACAAAAAGCAGCCTTAGAAGTTCTGGGGTCCTGGGATTTCACAGTTGGTGAAAACTCTATCCCGATGACCTTGACGCAATATTATTTAAATGCCTATAAAAATGCTGGTCATGTACAATACAACAGGAAAGGATTTATCAAAATGATAAATTATATGAGCAACGAGTCTTCTGCAGCAGAACGCTTGGACATTTTCTCTAAAGCCATTGAAAAACTCGAATCCGATTTTGGAAAGTGGCAAACGCCCTGGGGTGAATACAATAGGTACCAAAGAATTAACGGTGACATAGTTCAAAAATTCAATGATAGCCTTCCTAGCCTCCCTGTTGGGATGGCCAGTGGATACTGGGGAGCATTGGCCTCTTTTGGAACAAAATATGGTGAAAACACAAAACGAATCTATGGCGTTGGAGGAAATAGCTTTGTAGCTGTCGTTGAATTCGGTGACAAAGTCAAAGCCAAAACCCTATTAGCCGGTGGACAAAGCAGCGATCCTGAATCTGTTCATTTCGATGACCAGGCCCAGCGCTATGCTGATGCACAGTTTAAAACAGTTGCTTATTATAAGGAGGATGTTCTCAAAAGAGCAGTTTCCACTTATCATCCCGGAGAAGCGTCAAAAGACTAATAGCTATGAAAAAAGTAGCTGTTTTGTATCAGGGTTTAGCGGCACCTCTTACAGATGGAGTGCTCAAGCCTATGAAACCAGGAGGCTATGCAGACAGTGGTGCAGATCTTGCTTTTTCATTAAAATCCATATACATACCCATAGTTACACCTAGCCCATTTCCCGAAGAAACGGTCGACAAAGATTGGGTCTTTCCGGATACACATGAAGGCATTAGGGAGGCACTGGCTTTAGGTGCCCAAATCCTGTGGTTAAATACCGTTCTCTACGATTCACATCCCATAAAAAAATTTCAGGGAAAAGGTCTTGAAATTATTGGGCAACCTGTTCATATTGTTGATACATACGACAATAAATGGTTAGCAAACGAATTGTTGAGGAATCATGATATTCCAGTACCAGACGCTTGGTTAATTGAAGAAAACGATCCTGATTCTTATGATGATGATTGGATTTTTCCAATGGTGCTTAAACCGATAAGAGGAAGAGGAAGTCAGGGTGTTGTTGTGGTCAATGATCCCCAGGCCTTGAAAAGTGAATCAAAAAACATGTTTAAATCCAAATTATTTGGCACAAAAATCTATGCAGAAACCTATTTATCTGGAAGAGAAATTACACTAAGCGTTATGCCCCCCGGCAGCTATACCATAGATGGGAAGAAGGTAGTAAAAGATAAACATTGGTGTCTTTCCCCCATCTTGCGCTTTAATCATATAAAGGGAATTGCACCCTATAGCGGAAATATAGCCGTTGTAAAAAATTCCAGAATTTTTAAGCCAACGGAAACATCATTTGAGCAATTGAATCAAGTAATGACCTATTGTGAAAAAGCCGCTAATCTTATTGGGGCCAAAGCTCCTATAAGGATCGACTGTCGTGAAGATGAAAAAGGCAGGTTTTATCTTTTTGATCTCAATTTAAAACCGAATATGACCGGATCATCGAGAAGGCATAGAAAAGATCAGGATAGCTTGACTGCAATCGCTGCAAAAAACATTGGCTGGTCTTACAATGATCTTAATTTAAATATCTTTCATCAAAAATGGGACTTGTAATTCCTGTTCAATTGTCAAGTTAATCGGCCGCCCTATTTTCTGATTTTCGTTTATAATGATCACTCCCAATCAGAAGGTTCAAGCGAAAAGATCTCATTTACCTCTGTTTCGAAGATACTGGCAAGTCTCAATGCCAAAACTGTTGATGGAACATATTTTCCCA
>CBDULU010000052.1:0-9303 GCA_965368155.1 uncultured Flavobacteriaceae bacterium | reverse complement strand
AAAGTTCTGACTTTTCCAAGCACTTTGAATGAACAAGGGCTTTCCAAATAAAAGCTTCAGAATTGACAATAGAAGAAGCTGCATCATGAGAACCTCCTTCAAATCCCAAAGCAATATGCCCATATTCATTGATAAAAGTCAACAAGGGGCCATTTAAATACTCTTCTATTCCCAATACAACGGGGATTGGAAAATTTGAAGAAAATTTCCTGTTATTTAGTGAATCACTAATTGTGATAAAGGGTACTGAAGGTGCTGATGTGGTATGAAGATCCAGAAAATAAAAAGGCCCGGGTTGATGAACCAAAATATTCTTAACAATGGTCAAAATGTCGCTTTGTTCCTTTTCTTCTGCTGTCAAGTCACCCACACGAGTTTCTAAATCTGCAATATGTTCGTTTTGCCATATTCGGTTTAAATCAACTTTTTCAAAACGAACCCCTTTATTCAAGGCATTGATATTCCCTAAAATGATATGCAGGTTCCCTTTGAATTTTATATGTCTTTCTTTAATTTTTTGAATGACTTTATTTGACGCATGTACACCTGCTTTTTCATTCCCATGAATCCCAGCGAAAATAACAACTGTAGGACCATTATTAGTGCCATAAAACTCTCCTAGTATTCTTTTATGATGAAAATATTTTGTTAAGTGTTCTTTTTCTGTTTCAATCATAATTCAAGTATACAGTAATTTATCAAGGTCACTTTTGGTTAAGATCCCTACCAGATCTCCAAGCTCAAGTATAGGTAAACAACCAATTTTATGTTCCAGCATGATACTGTTTGCCTTCTCTATGGAGGTTTCAGAATCAACGGTAATAATTTTCTGTACCATGATATCTTTGGCCACAATTATATTGGTATCCTGTCCCTGAATTGCGAGAATATTGGTTTTGGTGATCAAACCCGTTAGCCTGTTCTTATCATCAACAACCGGAATATGATGAATATTCCTCCACTCCATGATTTTAGCAACCAATTCTACCAGATCATTTTCATTGACAACAAAGACTTCTGTAGTCATGAATTTTTCCAGTTTGGTTAAGCCAACATCCAAATTCAATACATGATTATCCTTTGCAATTTTCCATTCATGTATCGGTTTCCCGGACTTCTGATTCTTATACATATGAGCCGTTAGCGTCGCGTTTGCAATATCCTTGGTCATTTTTTTCTTAAGTGCGCTATTGCTGTATCTGATCCATTGTGCTCCTGTATAGCGTGTTTCTGCCCTCTTTTCTATAATATCAAGATAAAAATGAATATCCTTCAGATCAATTTTGCATTTGACAAGACCGTCGTATGCTATTGGCAATAGCTCCGTAAGTATTAATCTTTTAGCCGATATCCCCTTGCCAAACCAATTAAAGAACGTATTGATCCCTGTTCTGGCCGCATTCACAAAATTACCCTTCACTTCGTTAAAAGGTATCAAATTGTCAAGCTTTTTATACTTATCAGGCATACCCTCCATAAGGCCTACCCAGAACATGGCATTGGCTACTTCATCTTTTACACTTGGCCCTGAGGGTATATAGCGATTCTCTATCCTCATATGGGGAATGCCCTTGGTTTGGCCATAACACAAACGATTCCATCTGTAAATTGTACCATTATGCACACTTATGGCCTCCAGTTTTGGTATCTCACCCCGATTTAGTCGGGCCACCGCATCTTCTTTAAAATCTGTTGTCAGCAAAGGAGTGTATCTCACAATATCATCCTGATACAATTCAATGACAGAATCTTTGATCCAATTACTGCCAAAGGACACCCTGGGTTTTTGCTCTCTTAAAAGATAGGAACGATTCCTTAAATCTACACTTTGCTGAAATAAAGCAATCCTTGTTTCGCTCCAAAGTTCGCGGCCCAATAACAATGGTGAGTTTGCTGTAATTGACAATACAGGACCTGCAATGGCCTGAGCCCAATTGTATTTATCCACTATCTCCTCAATAGGAATTTGAAGATGTACCTGAAAACTAGTATTGCAAGCCTCAAAAAGAATTGATTTATGATTTAGAATCAATTCATCAACCCCTTTGATCTTCAACATAAAATCATCTCCTCTGATATACTTTAAAATCTTATTTAAGACTTTATAGCGCGGGTAAGGCGTGATATTTTTGAATACCATATCTCGCTTTCTAAGCGTAGGAAGGATACCAGTAAGGATAATTTTATTGTGATCAATTTGGTTAGCAACGGCATCACCTTTTGAAATTAAACGCGTTAATTCTCGGTCAATCTGCGAAAAACAATCTTTGGTCAATTCAAGAGGATCCAGATTGATCTCGAGATTAAACAAAGCCAATTCAGTAGTAAAGTGAGGATCTTTAAGATGGTCAAGTACTTCTAATGCATTGCAGGAAGGTCTGAAGTTCTGATCAACCAAACACAATTCCTGTTCGGCCCCAATGCGTCTGATACCCTTTTCAAAAATATCCTGTTCCAGCATCATTTCAAGCGCTTTCACATCATTCAAAAGATGATATAAAAACTCCTTTCGCTCTCTTAAACTTTCGATTGCTTTTACAGCCTGTACGCCCATTCTCGGCAAATTTACCTAGTAAAAATAGGTTAAATAGGCTGAGAATTAAATGATTATTATCATGTATCCACGATGATCAGACAAATAAAGGCTTGTCTTTCATCAAAGTGTTTACCTTTAAGGCCACAGCTTCTAAAAGATCTTCATTTTCAAAATCATTGATCACTTCGTCAATAAGATCAACAATAATACCCATATCACTCTGAACAAGTCCTCTTGTTGTCACAGCAGCTGAACCAATACGAATACCTGAAGTGATAAATGGAGATTTATCATCAAATGGAACCATATTCTTGTTTACTGTAATATCTGCTTTTACCAAGGCATTCTCGGCTTCCTTTCCTGTAATATGCTTATTTCTTAGGTCGATAAGCATCATATGATTATCAGTTCCTCCTGAAATGATATTGTAATCTTTGGCTACAAATGCTTCAGCCATGGCAGCCGCATTCTTTTTTACCTGTATTTGATAATTTAGAAACTCATCTGTCAAGGCCTCTCCAAAAGCGATTGCCTTTGCTGCAATGATATGCTCCAAAGGTCCTCCCTGATTTCCAGGAAATACAGCTGAATTGAGTAAAGCACTCATCATTTTTATTTTCCCTTTAGGTGTTTTCTCTCCAAAAGGATTCTCAAAATCTTTACCCATCATGATCATTCCTCCTCTTGGTCCTCTCAAAGTCTTATGAGTGGTGGTCGTAACGATATGACAATGAGGAAGGGGATCATTCAAAATACCTTTGGCAATCAGCCCCGCAGGATGTGAAATATCCGCCAAAAGAATGGCCCCTACACTATCAGCAATCTCTCTGAATCTTTTGAAATCAATTTCTCTGGAATACGCAGACGCTCCGGCGATGATCAACTGTGGCTTCACTTCATTGGCCTTTTCCTGAATCTTGTCGTAATTTATGACCCCTGTTTCCTTTTCCACACCGTAAAAAGTTGCTTTATACAATTTTCCGGAAAAATTCACAGGAGAGCCATGAGTCAAATGTCCACCGTGCGAAAGGTCAAAACCCAAAATGGTATCACCTGGCTTTAAAACTGCATGAAATGCAGCAGTATTTGCCTGTGAACCTGAATGAGGTTGAACGTTTACATATTCAGCATTGAATAAAGTTTTTGCTCTGTCGATAGCAATTTGCTCTACCTGATCAACAATTTCGCAGCCTCCATAATATCTCTTACCAGGATATCCTTCAGCATATTTATTGGTTAGAACAGAACCCGCAGCTTCCATTACTTGCTCACTAACATAGTTTTCTGAAGCAATTAGCTCCAAACCATTTGTCTGTCTTTCTCTTTCGTCTGATATCAGGTCAAAAATAATTTGATCTCGGCTCATGAATATAGTTTTATTTGTAAAGTTAAAATCAGCACAAAAGTAATAAATTCATCCTTCATATATCGAGAAACTTCTATATTTGAAATGAAATAATTGTATTCTTAAATTATAGATAATTTTTTATTAAATTCTCAAAAAACATGAAGATAACTGCCAACAATCCCAACCGAAAATCCTGGTTAACAGTGGAGAAAGATTCCGATTTTCCCATTCAAAATATTCCGTTTGGTGTATTTCTTACCAAGGATGATATTACAACAATTGGTACAAGGATCGGTAATTATGCCATTGACCTTGCTGCGCTGCAACAATTGGGCTATTTTGAAGGAATTCCTTTAACGGATGATATTTTCATGCAAGACTCTCTTAATGATTTTATTGCTGATGGTCGCACCACCTGGCGTCTTGTAAGAAACCGAATTGCAGACATTTTTGATATGGACAATCAAAAACTGAAGGACAATGATGCGCATAAAGAGGTTGTGATTTTCCATATCAATGAAATAGAAATGCTCTTGCCAGTTGTCATAGGAGATTATACTGATTTTTACTCAAGTAAAGATCATGCTACCAATGTAGGGACCATGTTCAGAGATCCTGAAAATGCTTTATTACCCAACTGGGTTCATATCCCGGTAGGCTATCACGGCAGGTCTTCTTCCATTGTTGTGTCAGGTACTAAAATACGCAGACCAAATGGGCAAACTATGCCACAAGGAGCTACACAACCCGTATTTGGACCTTGCAAATTATTAGACTTTGAAGTTGAAATGGGTTTTATCACTGCTGATGCCAATAAGTTAGGTAAAGCTATGCCTATTGAAGAAGCCAGAAATCATATTTTTGGAATGGTATTACTCAATGACTGGTCGGCCAGAGATATTCAAAAATGGGAATATGTTCCTCTTGGACCTTTTCTTGCAAAAAACTTTGCTTCTACGATTTCTGCCTGGATCGTAACCTTGGACGCATTGGAACCATTTAAGGTAGCAGGACCAAAACAGGACCCTCAGCCACTTCCCTATTTAGAGGAAGAGGGATTGACATCTTATGATATCACACTTCATACTTCTATCAAACCTAAAAAGCAGGAAGAGACCCTTGTGAGTAAGACTAATTTTAAAAATTTGTACTGGAGTATTTCTCAACAACTGGCGCATCAAACAGTGAACGGCTGTAATGTTCGAACAGGAGATCTTTACGGAAGTGGAACCATCTCAGGAAAGGATAAAAACAGTTATGGCTCCATGCTGGAATTGACCTGGAAAGGAACGCAACCCATTAAGATGTCTGATGGTACCGATCGAAAATTTATCAATGACGGAGATACGGTGATCATGCGCGGCTACTGCAAAAATGAAGAAATCAGAATTGGCTTTGGCGAATGCATCGGAAAGATTAAAAAAGCAAGAAAATTCCCAACTGAATAGGTATATGTTATTTAATACGCTGGGGCAACTCCAATAGGGCATAATGAGAATCATGGGCCAAAACCTTTTCTTCTTTTAAAATGATTAGCTGAGGTGATTCATGACGGATTCCAAGTTCTTCTGCCAACCAGTTTGATAAGGATCGAAAACCCTGAATATGCAAGTAAAAATAAGTTTCTTTTCTTTCTTTTAGTTGTTTTTCAAATCGACTGAGCACCATAGAACTAATACCACATCTACTGCTGTGTTTAAATATATATACGGGCTGTTTATTCGATAATTCGATAAGATCAGCCCATTGTTCTTTCGTCTCAAAATCAATTCTTACCTGGTCTTGATTGCTACTCTTATTATCAGATTTGAAAAATTCAAACATCGTATTTAAGTATTTCTGGTTAATTCAATCAAAGTGATCTCAGGCCAAATTCCTACCCTACCAGGAAAACCTAAAAACCCAAAGCCACGATTGACATATAAATGTTGTTTATCTTTTTCATAAAGTCCGGCCCATTGTGGATATATATATTTAATCGGACTCCATTTAAACCCTGGAATTTCAACTCCGAATTGCATCCCATGTGTATGACCGGATAAGGTGAGGTCTATATGAACCGGATGACTGATCACTTTTTTATCCCAATGTGTTGGATCATGACTCATAAGAATTTTAAAATCCACATCTTCTCTGCCTAATAATGCCTTGTCAAGGTCCCCATTTTGAGGGAATGGTGGGTTACCCCAGTTTTCAACTCCGTAAATACCAATGACGTCATCACCTTTAGTAATAATGGCATTTTCGTTATTCAGTAACTGAAAACCCATTTCTTTTTGATATTGATAAAGCAATTCCATGTTCTCCTGTTTATCCTGAACAGAATTCCATTTTTTATAGTCACCATAGTCATGGTTTCCCAATACTGAATATACCCCTTGAGGAGCCTTTAAAGCCTTAAAATCTTCAATAAAAGGTAGTATTTCCCGGGAATCATTATTGACCAGATCACCAGTAAAAAGAACCAAATCAGCCTCTTGTTGGTTGACAATTTTGATGCCATCAACAATAGCTTCCCTACTATCAAAACTACCCGAATGAATATCAGATATCTGTACAATCTTAAAGCCTTCAAAGGCTTTTGGAAGGTTATTAAAGGCTAATTTTACTTTATTTACCCTGAAATCATACTTTCCTTTGGTAATACCATATAGCATTGATGTAAACGGAATTGCGGCAAAAATTAATCCTGCCTGCCTTATAAACACTCTTCTGCCCGGTCTGCTAATCCTCTCTTTGTCAGCTCTTATATAGCTCCTGAGCAAGAAAAATATAAGTTCCAAAAATCTATAGACATCTTCAAACAAAAAGAATAGAACCAATAAAATTTTAACAACCACTAAGGAAAAGAAGAACCCAATAGCGAGATTCGGAGCAAGTTCAACCTGCAAGGGTTTAACAGTGAAATAAAAGTATAAATAATAAAATCCGATATAGCTAAGTACTGTGGATATGACATAAGCAACATTTAAAAAAGCCTTCCATTTACTTTTCTGTATACTTTTTCTCAGTGCCGAATAAACATAGGCATCCATAGCCAGCAACACAATAAGCGTCCAGATAATGTTAATTGAAATGTTTCTCGTTGACATTTATACTTTTCTTCTTTTCTTCTCGATTGAGATCAAATCGAGCTCCCTGTTGGTCTGCCCCGCAACTGAAGTATTTTCCTCCGCTCTTCTGATCAAATAAGGCATCACATCTTTTACCGGACCAAAAGGCAGGTATTTTGCCACATTGAAACCCTGGTCTGCAAGATTGTATGAAATATTATCACTCATGCCATATAACTGACCGAACCATAAACGATTGTCCGTTTTGCTAAACTTGGAATTTTGTATCATATCCATAAATAAATAGGAACTTTCTTCGTTATGCGTACCACAAAAAATAGCCATGTCTTGCAAATGATCGAACATATACCTGAGCACTTCATTAAAATTTTGATCGGTTTCGGCCTTGGTGGCACAAATTGGATCTGGGTATTTCTTAAGCTGGGCCCGCTCTCTTTCCTTTTCCATATAAGCCCCTCTGACCAGTTTCATTCCGATTTTAAACCCTTTTTCCTGAGCTCTTTTATGAAGACCTTTCAGGTAATCAAGACGGTCATGTCTGTATAACTGCAACGTGCTGAAAATAATAACTTTTTCTTTGTTGTATTTCTCCATTAAGCTCTCCATCAATTCATCTGCTGCTTTTTGCATCCAACTCTCTTCGGCATCTACAAGCAAACATTCATCTTTATCATAACAAGCCTTGGCAACTTTTTCAAATCTATCTACTACACGGGCCCATTCAACTTTTTCCTCTGCATTGAGTTCAACATTCTCTGTTAACTTTCTATATAATTCAAATCTTCCAAAACCTGTCGGTTTGAATACAGCAAAAGGCATAGCTTCTTTTTCATTGACAAAATTGATCAATGACAGGGTTTTCTCCAAAACACGATCAAATTGCGCTTCTTCTTCTTTTCCTTCGACAGAATAATCCAGCACGGAATGTACCTTTTTATCGTACATTTTTTCAATGATCGGCATACAGTCATTTTCGCTGACGCCACCACAGAAATGATCAAAAACCGTCGACCTGATCAATCCTTCAACGGGAAGAGATGATTTTAAGGCAAACTTTGTAACCGCTGTCCCAATCTTAACCAGAGGTTCACTTTTGATTAATTTGAATAAAAAATAGGCTCGTTCCAATTCGGAATCCGATTTTAAACTAAAAGCCACTTCGGTATTATTAAAAAGTTTCTTCATGCCGTTTTCTTTTTTACAAAGATACCGAGAGCGATTTATTTTTTTCAAATATTTGACCGTTATTTGCAACATAAAATTCATTTTTATGCAGTCTATACTTTCTACAAATTACTATGTGCATTTTCAGGAAAATGCTTACCAGTCTTTGCATGGTTATTTAAGTGATACTTTTCATTCAAAAATCTTTATTCTTGTAGATAGTAATACTAAAAAATACTGCCTTCCTTTGTTCCTTGAAAAAGCCAAACTCACCTTAGATATTGAAATCATTGAGATAGAAGCTGGCGAAATATATAAGAATATCGAAACCTGTAATTATCTTTGGAACCGATTATCTGAAAAAGGAGCAGATAGAAAATCCCTCATGATCAACCTCGGAGGTGGGGTCATTACAGACATGGGTGGCTTTGTTGCATCTACTTTTAAAAGAGGGCTGAGATTCATTAATATCCCTACAACACTTTTAAGTATGGTTGATGCCTCAGTAGGTGGTAAAACGGGAGTAGATCTGGGCGCTTTAAAAAATCAAATTGGTCTATTCAGTAATCCTGAAATGGTATTGGTCGATATGGATTTTCTCAATACGGTTTCTCAAAGAGAAATGCGTTCCGGTTTGGCAGAAATCATCAAATACGGCTTCACTTTTGACCAAAAACTTTGGGCCACAATAAAGGAGTTTACAACGATTGATATGAACAAGATCACCAAATTGGTTTATAAATCTGTGGTGATTAAAAACGATGTTGTATTGCAAGATCTGCATGAAAATAATCTGCGGAAATCTTTAAATTTTGGTCATACGATAGGTCATGCTATTGAATCCTACTTTTTGGAATCAGCACATAAAAAAAGTCTTACTCATGGCGAAGCTATCGCGGTTGGCATGGTGATAGAGTTGTACTATTCCTCGGAAATACTTGGATTTCCAATGGAATTAACAGAAGCTTTAAAGACTTTTGTGAATACATTTTATGGCATCGTAAACATCGAAAAAGATGATCTGGATGAAATAACAGATCTGATGAAATACGATAAAAAAAATGTCAGTGGTAAAGTGAATTTCGTTTTACTCGAACAAATGGAAAAATGCAAACTGGATATGCATTTAGACGACAAGCTCATTGAAAAAGGACTGCTCTACTATATGCGATCAAATAACT
>CBDULU010000051.1:0-9334 GCA_965368155.1 uncultured Flavobacteriaceae bacterium | reverse complement strand
GCAGGAAGGTTAATTGGGAAGATTCTCTCTACGCCAATAGTACCTGACATTTTTCTGATGGTGAAAGTTTCAGAACTTCCGCTACCTCTTCTTTGAATTACAACACCTCTAAAGAACTGAGTTCTTGTTTTAACACCTTCTTTAATTTCAAAGTATACGGTAATCGTATCACCTGCAGCAAAATCAGGAACATCATTTTTTGCTACGAATTCCTTCTGAACAAAATTTACTAAATTTTCCATTATGATATTTTAAAATGGTTGATCAATCGTCAACATACACGATTTTCGTCAGAGGTTGATTTTGAGTCTGCAAATTTATAAAAAATCTTTTGAATAATTTAGTTAGTATCAAAAAAAAATAATTCTTTGAGAAAATGTCTAAATCCCTTTAAAAATGAAGGTTAGCTTAAAGAGGGAAGAGTCGCACAATTGACTGTTTTTTTAATCTTCATTAGACTTCTCGTTAAAAAGATCGGGTCGAATCAATTTAGTTCTTTTCAAGGCCTCTTCATGTCTCCATTCATCAATTTTAGGAAAATTACCAGAGAGAAGTATTTCTGGCACTTTTAAGCCCTCATATTCTGCCGGTCTGGTATAAACAGGTGGTGCCAATAGGTTGTCTTGAAAAGAATCTGTTAAGGCTGAAGTTTCATCTCCAAGTACGCCGGGTATTAACCTGATGACAGCATCACAGAGCACAGCAGCAGCAAGTTCTCCTCCTGAAAGCACATAGTCTCCAATTGAGATCTCCTTGGTGATAAATTTGTCTCTTACACGCTGGTCTACTCCTTTATAATGTCCTGTTAGAATAAGCAGGTTTTTCTTGTCTGATAACATATTTGCCGTTCCCTGGTCCAAGGTTTTTGCATCTGGAGTCATATAGATGATCTCATCATAGTCTCTCTGCTCCATCAATTCGCTGAGACATTTGTCTATGGGCTCAATCATGAGTACCATACCAGCACCTCCTCCAAATTGGTAGTCATCAATTTTACCATATTTGTTAAGGGCATAATTTCTCAGGTCATGAAAGTATACTTCTACCTTTCCTTTGTCTTGAGCACGCTTAAGAATTGAATGTTCAAAAGGACTTTTTATCAATTCTGGTGAAACCGTAACTATATCTATTCGCATGGGGCAAATATATTTAATTTTTAACAGCTCTTATCATTCTGTCAGCCCCGTAAATATCTTTTTTTAACTCAATATTTTTAAAATCCAAACTTTCCAAAAGTTCGCAAAGCGCTGCTCCCAGGTATTGATTGATCTCAAAGTATAAGTAACCATTTGGCTTTAGTCCCTTTGCTGCCAGTTTTGCAATTTGTTTGTAGAATAGCAATGGATCAGTATCAGAAACATATAAAGCCAGATCAGGTTCGTATCTCAATACATTATCACGCATCAGTTTCTTTTCACTTTCTCTGACATAAGGCGGATTTGAAACAATAATATCATAGTCATTTTGCAAAGTATCCATCTTTAGGATATCATTTTGAATGAAATTGATAACAACTTCATGCCGTCTTGCATTTCTTGTAGCTACTTCAAGTGCTGTCGCCGAAACATCTATGGCCTCAATACTTGATTCGGGTAAATGTTTGGCCAAAACAATAGGTATACATCCGCTTCCTGTTCCAATATCAAGTATGGTATTGTTTGTTTTTTTGGATGTGGATGCTAATATCCACCTGATCATTTCCTCGGTTTCAGGCCTGGGGATGAGCACCTGCTCGTTCACTTCAAATACAAGGTCCATAAATTCCGTATAACCTATAATATATTGTATTGGATATTCCATTTTGAGTTGCTCAAGCGCCTTTAAAAAAGAAGTTTCCTGATCAGGATTTACTTCCAGAATCGGTGTCAGGGCTAAATCAATTCTCGATTTGCTGAGATAAGCTTCAGACAGAAGATAAAAAAAACTAAGGATCTCTTCTTTTGGGTATATTCTTCCCAATTCATCTTGAAAAAATTCTTTTAAAGCCTTTATTGTCATAGAATTGGCCCTTTTTTGTAATTTGGGTTATGAGGTTGAAATATACTGCATAAATCTGAAACACATAGCAGTGATCTTATTAAAGTAGCATAAGATAAAATTGGACAAAGTGGTCTGTAAGAAGATTAATCTTTTTAATTTCGCATGATACAAAGCTTCGATGAACGATCATAGAAAATTTATGAAACGTTGCCTTGAATTGGCAAAAAACGGCCTGGGCCTGGTTTACCCCAATCCCATGGTGGGAAGTGTTATAGTGCATAAAGGTATTATTATAGGTGAAGGCTGGCATCATAAAGCGGGCTGTCCTCATGCAGAAGTCAATGCGATCGATTCGGTAAAGAATAAAGCATTGTTGTCGGAAGCAATTCTTTATGTGAATCTGGAACCCTGCTCTCATCACGGAAGAACCCCACCTTGCGCTGATCTAATAATCAGTAATGGCATTAAAAAAGTTGTTATTGGTTCGGTTGATACTAACGAACAGGTGGGAGGAAAAGGAATTAAAAGGCTCAAGGAGAATGGGGTGGAGGTTGTGATTTCGGTTTTGGAAAAGGAAGGCAGGGAATTGAATAAAAGATTTTTCACCTTTCATGAAAAGAAAAGACCCTATGTGATCTTAAAATGGGCGCAAAGTAGCGATGGCTATATTTTTCCTGACACAGCAGGTGTTGAGAAAGGTCTTCCTTATTGGATTTCAAACAGCTATTCCTTGCAACGTGTTCATCAATGGAGGTCAGAAGAAGCATCAATACTCGTTGGTAAAAGGACGGTTCAACTGGATAATCCGAAACTTAACATAAGAGATTTTACCGGAAATTCAATTTTAAGAATTGCTATTGATCGTAAGTTGGAATTAGATGATTCCCTGAACTTTTTTGATGGTTCCTCTGATACCATTATCTATAATGAACTAAAAGATGAGATAAGGGGTCGATTGCACTTTGTTCAACTTGATTTTTCAGTAGATCTTATTGCTCAGATGATGAGACATTTGCATGAATTGGAAATTCAATCTTTGATTGTAGAAGGAGGCGCTTATACACTTAATGCCTTTATCCGCTCAGGCTCTTGGGATGAGGCCAGGATTTTTCAGGGAGAGCAGCATTTTGGAGATGGGCTGGAAGCACCAGTAATAAATGCTGATCAGATATATGAGGAGCATTTAGGGAATAATCTTCTTCATATATATAAGAATAGGTAAAGATGAGAAATAGTCAAGAAGATGTATATCTGACTTTGAGTAGAGCCACAGAAGAGGAAGTATATAAGGAAAAGGGTAGCAAGTTTCTGGCATATGCTTTCCCCTTAACAAACTCAGATGAGGTCGACAATCTTATTCAACTCCTAAAGAAGGCACATCCCAAAGCAAGGCATTGGTGCTATGCCTGGCAAACAGGAGTTGAGAACCCAACTTTTAGGTATAATGATGATGGGGAACCGAATAATAGTGCGGGAAAACCTATCTACGGTCAAATACAATCGTTTGGCCTGACCAATGTCTTGATTGTGGTTGTTCGTTATTTCGGTGGAACCAAACTAGGTGTTGGTGGATTGATTGCAGCATACAGGTCAGCTGCCAGGCTTGCCCTGGAAAATGCTGTATTGGTCGAAAAAATGCTTACTAAAGAACTGAATTTAAGGTTTGAATATGCTCATATGGATAAAGTCATGCGCCTGATCAAGGAAAATGCACTTGACATTCTTAGTCAAAAAATGGAGCTTAATTGCTTTTTTAAAGTATCAGTTCGAAAAAGTAACTTGGAACAAGTGGTAAAATTATTCGAAGACCTAAGGTGTGTTGAGGTAAAAAAAGTTAATTGAATTGTGCATAAATTTGATCGAGCAGATATTGAGGTGCTTTTATGGGTTTATTTTTCTTCATATCCATAAAGACCAAACTTGTAAATCCGGTAGTTAATAATTCATTATTTTCATTGTGAACTTCAAAATCAAATTCAATTTTAACAAGAGGTTTTTTGGTCATGATGGTGGTGATGGTGAGGAGGTCATCATACTTGGCTGGCTTCATGTAGTTGATGTTCAGCTGAATAACAGGAAGCATGATTCCTGACTCTTCAAGACTTTTATAACTAACCCCGAGGGCGCGCAGCCATTCAACCCTGCCAACTTCAAAAAATTGCGCGTAATTTCCGTAATATACATATCCCATTTGGTCAGTTTCTCCGTATCTTACTCGAATATTGGTTTGGTTTCTGATCATTTTGTTGTAATTTGTAGTCGAACAGTTTAATCAAAAAAAAAATAAGAATCAATAGCAAATATATTTTTTTATAATAAACTTTATTCACAAATTTGTAAAGGCAAAAGAGATACCTGTTTTGTCAAAAAAAAGGGAACTATACTTAATTCAAAATATTTTAATTAAATGACGAGAACAGCCTCCTCTGTATGGAATAATTGTCTGCTTTTTATAAAGGATAATATCAAACCACAAGCGTATAAAACATGGTTCGAACCTATAAAGCCGATGAAGATAAGTGGAGATGTTTTGACCATACAGGTACCTAGTAAATTCTTTTTTGAATGGCTTGAAGAGCATTATATAAAATTACTGAGGGTTGCTCTGATCAGAGAACTGGGAGATCATGCAAAATTAGTGTATGATGTGAGGATGGAGAATACCTATAGTAACAAGAATCCTCATACAGTTAAGTTTCCAAGTTCAAACAAGAAGCCTTTTAATTCTCAAGGGGTTACTATTCCACTTGAAATTGATAAACGAGAATTAAAGAATCCATTTGTGATTCCTGGAATTCAAAAAGTAAAGATCGAATCACAACTGAATCCCAATTATAATTTTGAAAATTTTATTGAAGGAGATTCCAATCGCTTGGCGAGATCAGCAAGTATGGCTGTATCTAATAAGCCAGGAGGAACTTCTTTCAATCCATTACTGATCTACGGTGGAGTAGGCCTTGGCAAGACGCATTTGGCTCAGGCCATTGGTGTGCGTATTAAGGAGAGGTATCCTGAAAAAACGGTACTATATATCTCAGCTGAAAATTCACCCAGCAGTTTATAGATTCGGTAAAAGCCAATACAAGAAATGATTTTATTCATTTTTATCAAATGATCGATGTACTGATTGTAGATGATGTTCAGTTCCTTTCAGGAAAATCCGGAACACAGGATGTATTCTTTCATATATTCAATCATTTACACCAAAATGGAAAACAGGTCATACTGACTTCTGATAAAGCACCGGTTGATATGCAAGACATCGAACAACGTTTGTTGTCAAGATTCAAATGGGGACTTTCTGCTGAGTTGGTAGCTCCGGATTATGAAACCAGGATCAGTATTTTAAAAAGTAAAATGTTCAGGGATGGTGTTGAAATTCCTGAGGAAATTGTTGAATATATAGCCAAGAACATTAAAACCAATGTTCGCGAGTTGGAAGGTGTGCTGATTTCTTTGATCGCGCAAGCATCTTTTAACCGAAAAGAATTTACACTATCTCTTACCAAACAAATTGTTGACAAATTTGTCAAGAATACCAAAAAAGAAGTGTCCATTGATTACATTCAGAAGGTAGTGTCCAAGTATTTTGAAATGGATGTTACTACGCTTCAATCGAAAACCAGAAAGCGTCACATTGTACAAGCCAGACAATTGGCCATGTACTTTGCTAAAAGGATGACCAAAGCTTCCTTGGCAAGTATTGGTTCACAGATTGGTAGTCGTGATCATGCAACGGTACTTCATGCTTGTAAAACGGTAGATAATCTTACCGAGACAGACAAGCAATTCCGCAAGTATGTTGATGAATTGACAAAAAAGCTTACGTTTTAAGAAAATCAGTATTTTATGATTAAGGTATTAATGGTATGTCTTGGAAATATTTGCCGGTCACCATTAGCCGAAGGTATATTAAAGTCTAAGGTGGATCAAACAAGTGTTTTTGTTGATTCTGCCGGAACCGGTGGTTATCATATTGGAGAACTACCCGATACCAGGTCAATACAAATTGCAAAGCAAAACCATATTGATATTAGCGATCAGCGTTGCAGAAAATTTCAAGTCAATGATTTTGATGATTTTGATTTTATCTATGTGATGGATGCATCTAATTTGTCGGATGTTTTGTCTCTTGCCAAAACGGAAATCCATCGTAAGAAAGTTAAATTGATTCTTACTGGCAATAAGGAAGGGTATGTCATGGAGGTCCCTGATCCTTATTATGGAGGAAAAAGAGGATTTGAAAAAGTATTTGCACTTTTAGATGAGGCCTGTGAACATATTGCGAAAAGCTTAAGCCATGAAGAATAATTTTGGTAAACTATTTTTGATCCCAACTACCTTAGGAGCAAATGAGCCCTTGGAGGTGCTGCCTATTTCAGTTAAGAAAACGGTAGAAGACATTGATTTTTTTATTGTTGAGAATGAAAAATCTGCGAGAAGATTTATAAAAAAGATCGCCCCGAGAAAATCGCAACCCTCACTTAGACTTTTTGTCTTAGATAAGTATACAAGTGACTTTGAGTCCAAGTCTTTTATTGATCCTTGTTTTCAAGGGATCAACGTGGGTCTGCTATCCGAAGCCGGAGTTCCTGCTATTGCAGATCCGGGTGCGAGTATTGTGATGCTTGCTCATCAGAAAAATGTTGAAGTTGTTCCTCTTGTTGGACCTTCCTCGATCATTCTTGCCATGATGGGTTCAGGACTTAATGGGCAGAATTTTGCATTTAATGGTTACCTCCCGATCGATAAAATGGAGCGTAAAAAAAAGATAAAAGAGCTCGAAAAATGGTCAAAACAAAACAACCAGACCCAGTTATTTATCGAAACACCTTATAGGAATCAAAATCTTTTTAACGAGTTAAAGAATTCACTTACGCCATCTACTTTTCTATGTGTAGCTGCTGATCTTACCTTAGGCACCGAGTATATCAAAACCTTAACAGCCCAGGAATGGAAAACCGAAAATATAGACCTGCATAAAAGGCCTTGTATCTTTATTTTCCACAAGTATTAAATATTAAATCCTCGCATTTTTGACCGGTTTGATAAAAGAGGTATCATACCCTGCAAATCTTTTCATATAATGATGCACGTTGGTTCCAAACGCATCATGCGCATTTGCTTCACCATTACTTCTAAGGTATTTTTTTACGTTTCCGGCACCAGCCAAATGAGCTGCCGCCAAAATACCCGATTCAGTAATTTCAACGCCATTGATCGTTTTACCAACACTTCTTTTTATATCTCTGATAAGAATCCATTTATTCAGGGAGCAAAGTGCATAAAAAGCATCCTCCTGTAATTTAGGATCATTTAAGAAGTCATGGGTATCATAAATTCTGATACGATTTAATGTGGCTTCGCCAAACTGATACTTTCCAAGGTATCCAAGACTATTGACTTTTTTGTAATTACCTCTTGATTCCTTAAAAGCGATGGCTTCTTTAAATCCAACATAAAGGTTGTCAACGGTTGGGGTATAATAAAATTCAAACGGTTCAACACTTTTGTTCACTGTTACAATAGCATTCGCCTTCGGTAAATTGTACCGAACTTTTTTAGTTTTATTAAAAAATAAGGAGTCGTCCTGCGTGAATGCAGTTAATGCTATCGCGAGGGTCACGATAAATATTACGTTCTTTTTCATAATTGTATTTTTTAGTTAGGGAGTACCTAAAAATTACATTGCTCTGCAAAGATAAGGCATTTTTTACAAATGGTTAAAAATGAGCTAAAAACCAAGTGTCAAATAAGGTTATCAGAAATAAAGAAAATGAAATTTAAAATCCCCATTGCTTCTGTATTCTATACTTGGGGCTGGTATTTTTACAAAGTTGAATATGTTGAAGACTGTCTTTAAAAAATCAGAATTTGTTTTGATCTTTGTCAGGTCCACATCAATACTGGCAAAGAATTGCCTATAAGATTCTATGGGTTGCCTGGGGATGGTCGAATTGTCATAGCTGCCTTCGGGTAAACCATTCGCTCCGTATCCTACAGCCACATTCAGCCATTTTGGGATTTTACTTTCTTTGTAAAATGACCAAAGATTTACTGATAGCCAATAAGTCTGCCCGTTGTAATCCTTTAGCACCTGTTGTAAAGGAGTACTTCCCAGTTTGTCTGGATCATTATCAGCATATTCACTGGTCATAAATGAAAATTTCATTTGAAGGCGTTGTTCATCCCAGAGTAATTCCTGTCCGATCAATAAACCCGTCCCCACAGCATTGGCCATAACATCTCCTGTTGAGAAGCCCCATTCTTCAGAAAAACCATCCAATATTTCAATAGTAGTCAAAAAAGCAAAGCCCAAGGTCGCTCCGTATATCAATTGATTTTTTTTTGTTTCACCAGCCCAGGCAAGGGCATCCATCCCCATTTTACCAATATAATATGAGCTAAAAGTATGACCAAATTTATCCATTTGCATCCATTGTGAATTGTCATTCAATGAATGAAATCCCGATCTTTCATATTGTGCATACCAGGCTTCATTGAGTCCAATAAGAGTGGCAGTTGCCAAAGCAGCTTCGGTTACGTATACTGCAGTCCTTCTTTTTTTATTTAGGGTATCGGATCGTTGAAAAAAGGGCGTTTTGTTTTGCGCATAGATGTGGTCTTTGCTGCTAAAAAAGAGAAAGACCAAAAGAAATAGCCAAGGATATGTTTTTTTTAAACCAATCACCTTTTGATGCCTTGTTGACTGACCCATTTCTGATAGGCAGCTGCATTCTTATTATGTTCATTAAGGGAGTTGGCGAATTTGTGAAAACCAATTTTTTCAACACTGGCACACATGTAATAATACTCGTGCTGTTCAGGCTGTAAAACAGCTTCAATAGAAGAAATATCAGGCATACCAATAGGTCCTGGAGGAAGACCAAAATTAGCATATGTGTTATAGGGAGAATCAATGGTTAAGTCTTTGCTCAATACCCTTTTGTATTCCTTGTCTTGGCCATATTTTTGTTTAAGCGCGAATATGATTGTAGGATCGGCTTGAAGTGGCCAGAAATCATGTAAACGATTTAAGTATAGCCCTGCAACTGTTTTCCGTTCAGCAATAACGGCTGTTTCTTTTTGCACTATAGAGGCAAGTGTAGCCGCCTGCAAAGGTGTTAATTGCTGTTCTTTTGCTTTAGCTATTCTTTCCGTTGTCCAGAATCTTTTATACTCTGTTAACATTTTATCGCGAAATTTTACAGCATCTGTATTCCAGTAAAAGTCATAAGAATTTGGAATGTACATGGCAATAGCGGTTTGTTTGTCAAAACCGTTCTTAGTCATGAAATCGGTATCTAAAAAAACATTGCCTATACCGCTTAGTGCTATAGCGATGCTTTTGTCA
>CBDULU010000050.1:0-9411 GCA_965368155.1 uncultured Flavobacteriaceae bacterium | reverse complement strand
GTATTTACGATACGTGGATCATTTAGAAGGAGAGAAAAAGCATTAGAACACTTGAGCGAATTTCGAGGTACGCTTAAAACACTTGACTATTTCTTTATGAGTAATCTGAAACTTACGGATGAAGACAAAGCTGAAATAAATGGCATTCTTGTTAAGATCAGTAATAATCTCATGACTCAGTTAAAAACTAATAGCCATGAAACTGCCCAAGTTGATAGTAATATCGATGAACTTTATAATTTTATCCAACTTCATAAAGAATTTATCTCTGGAAAAAGAGAAGAAAAAATATATAGATTGATGCAAGACTTGCACGAAACCATTGAAAATGTTCATGCAATCAACGTTCACAGAACGCCTATCAGTTTAAAAGCCTATTGTCTTATATTCATTTATATCTTCCCGCTGATCTATGCACCTTCCATTATTTTTAGGGTTGGCCCTGATAAAAGTATATGGATCACTTATTTTATTGTTGTCCTCAGTCAATTCATTTTGATTTCACTGTATAATATCCAAAACCAATTAGAATATCCTTTTGATGATAAAGGAATGGATGATATACAATTAAATATTTTTAAAATAGACCGTTAAAAATTCTTGAATGAAAGCTCCAGAAATACAAAAAAAAGAAGGCTAGTGGTCAAGATGAGCAATACAACAACTTAAAATTTTTAATTCTTAAGGAATAGAACTAAAATTACTCTTCTAAAATCAAAAATTCTCTTCCATTTTAGGTGAATATTTTGTTTTTACTTCACAATTTTATCTTAAATATAAATATTTTGTTTTTTTTAACATTTACTTAAAATGTTGTTATTCAGTATTTTAATAAAATTTTAAGTAAATAAATTGTTAAAATAGTACTTTGTTTTACATAGTACTGTAACATCTTTGAAGATGCCTCGTCTTATAAGTGTAACCAACAATATAAAATTATGAGAACTACAGTATTTAAAAACAGCAAAAGAATCAGATGGTCAGAACACAGACATTATGCCGTCAGATCTTAATCAAGAAAAAAACCTAATCACAATTATTTAAAATCAATATTATGAGAACTACAATATTTAATAACAGTAAAAGAGTAAGATGGTCAGAACACAGAAACTATTCTGTTAAAGCCTAATCAAAAAAACCTAATCACAATTATAAAAAACCATATCATGAGAACTACAATATTTAACAACAGTAAAAGAGTAAGATGGTCAGAGCACAGAAACTATTCTGTTAAAGCTTAATCAAGACAAAAACCTAATCACAACTATTTAAAATCAATAACATGAGAACTACAATATTTAACAACAGTAAAAGAGTAAGATGGTCAGAACACAGAAACTATTCCGTTAAAGCTTAATACCTCCTACTTCAATATGTTTACAGGCACATCCATTAAAAAAAAACATTCTACAGTAACACCTTAAAGTGTGACAGCAGCCCTAAATAATCCTTAGGGTTTTCTGCTATAGTCCTGAAACATTTCTAAAACCTTCAAAACTCTCAATCCTTAGGATTCATTTACACACGCAGAACTTGTGGCCTATGTATCCAATAGCAGATAATCATAATATCTGACGGTGTGATACATTGATTTCCAGAAAAATATCATAGGGGTGCCTTTTACGGGTGCCCCTTTTTGATCGACCGATGCGTACCATTCCCTCTGATTTTGAATAAAGTACTTCTGAATATAAGAAATCTGTTCTTTTGCGAACTTTCGATAATTTTCTTCACCTGTGATTTTATAAACGTTTAATAGTCCAAGTACAACTTCTGCCTGGGGCCACCAGGATTTATTTTCTTCCTGAACTCCGTTCTCTGAGACCAGATTCGAATAACCTCCAGTGCTTTCGTCTTTGGCTAATCTGACCACCTCTTTCATCATTAAAACAGCTAGTTCCTCTGTCTTTTTTATCAATTTTTTATCATTTATAATCCTGGCCGAATGGCAAATCACCCAACTACATTCAGCATTATGACCTGCCCAGTTTTCATTTGGCAGCATTTGCCAGTCCTCCGTAAAACGATGAATGCAGAAATAATGCTCCTTATCTATAAACCTGTCAAGAATAATATGCAGTAAGGTTTGAATTGAATTTTTAATTTTTTCTTCTTTTCTATGCTCATACACTTTCACTAAAGCCTCCATGATATGAAAATGTGTCGCGAATGACCTGGTCATGTCCTTCCCTCTCGCCCATTGCGCGTTAAAACCATCTAAATAATGAGAATTAGAATTGTCCTTTATAGTTGATCTGATGAAATCAATTTGTTCATCGATCAATTGGTTTACCTCGGGTGTGTCATTTAACTTGACATATTCTGCTAATCCATATAGAACAAAGGCCTGAGCCATATTGACATTGTCAGCATCATCTAACCATTCCATATTGTATTTCCTACCCCAAAAATAACCTCCCAGAGGGTTTTTAAATTCCGCAAGCATTTCATAAGCCATATCTGCCAAGGGCCTGTATTGGTTCGTTTTTAGCTTCAGGCATCCTAAACTGGCCCCGTATATAATCCTGGCCAAATACATGGAACCCATGTCTGCCGATTCATTCGGAATATTGTCTGTTGACATTTCAGGGAAGATCCCTCCTTGATCTTTTCTAAACATATGCTGGATCCAATACTGCAGGTAGTTTTCAAACTCCTTGCTGATCTGAAATTGTTCGGCTATTCTCATACTAGCAAGTTACTAAACTGCTTTAAAAAAATATAATCTCTTTTAAGGATTTTACTCTTGGTGTCAAACGAAATGTTATAAATATCATAAACTATGTTAAGAGACACGTGATGTCGTGCAGCAGGTCTCTTATCTGATCTATTTTTGTGCCAGGTTAATAGTTTTATTAATTTTCCGAAAGTTGATTATGATTTAGTATTTATTTGCCAAAATAATAGGTTAGACACCATTAGATATATCAATCGAGGAAGGTCCCAATCGTATCGGACTTCAATGCATAATAGTAAATCAGGGGGATAAAAGGTTTGCTAGTTATTAAGTTAAGTGCTTTTGATTTACGAGAGGTTGGGACTACTTTTTAATAGTCCCTTCAGCTTTAAATTCTCAATAAATATGGTGTATAAAGAAGCTTTTCTATCGGTTGAAATATTTCAAAACAACTTAGGTGATGACAACAAAGGGATCATTCTTATGGTACAGTCCGGTCAATTGTCTTCAGATAAGAAGTTTTTGAAATTACCTTCTTGAAATCTTGGAAACACTTCAAGGCCATGTTCATTTTTACCTCTTTCCCCTTCCCAAACAATCTTAAGACCAATCTGATCACTTACTTCCAAATTATCATATCGAATTGGAATGGAACAGAATAAATATTTTTGGTTGGGTTTATCCCGAACAAATCTAAACAACTGACTAGTGAGATAAAAATTATTATCATTACTGTCTGCGGTAATGTCAAAGCCAAAAAAGATAGGCTGATCCAACTTTCTATGATGTGTTAAGTCATTGACCGTAAGCTCCTGTTCGTTCATTTGCCGTGACCTTAATTTTTTATAGGTCTCTGGTTTCAACGGAAAGATGAGTGAATGCCCTGAATAATAACCGGAATCATCCGTTATGATCAAATTCATCTCAGGCAATAACCGCACAGCCTCCTTGATGACTTCTCTCAATGATTTGGTTATCTTTTTATGGTATTTCATATACCGCACGATATAATCAATGTCAACCTCATAATCCAAAGTGCGAATTCTCTTTGTGGCAATTTCAAGATGACTCTTGAACCAATATGCATTCGGAAGGCTATTGGTCAGCTTGGACAGTGAATACTTCCTTAAACTAAAATCATAATAAGTAGGAATAGGAACACTGGCATTCAAATTTCTCACGAGCTGATATGGAAGTAAGGTCTCGTTGACAATATCTTCTTCTTTGTCAGGTTTGATCAAAGTTGAGGCGTTTTCCCATCGTTGAACCGTTCTTATATCTACATTCAGTCTAGCCGCAAAATCAGCTTGCGACTGCTGATTGATTTTTCTGTAATCAATAAGTAGTTCTCCTATAGTATTGTATTTTTTCATTCTGTCTGGCATATTGTAAAAATAACGAAAAAAAGTACTGAAACTAAGCGTCATTAAATTAAGACACGAGATGTCGGCATCCAACAGACCAGATGCCCTTAACTTTGTCAAAAAATCAGATATGATTCAAGAATTACTGATCGATATTGAAATGGATGTGAAGTATAAGATCTATACAGAACAAAAAAATTTAGTAGCGATTAAGAACTTGAAAGAGCTTCTCAATCAGATCGATCATGAAGTTGAGGTTGTGCCTTACGAGGATAAAGAAAAATTATCCAGGTTGTTGGTTTCATTAAAAGGTCAGGCCCTAAATGATAATGAATATCGAATGATTGAGAGGATCATCAAGAACAAAAATGAAAAAGGAAAAGTATCCGATTTGAAATAATCGGGAACACACATTCGTGCAAGTCAACAATGCCGATGGCAAAAGAGTATTCCAACGAGGGGTTATTAAGGAAGAATTTATAATGCTATTAGACAATGCCGAAAGAAATGATTCGAATGTGATGTAGAAAAGGTCTCTGTTAAAGAGGCCTTTTTTTATGTTTAAAATAATGAGGTTTGTGAAAACGAAGAAAGCGGGCCCATGAAAATTCACGTTCCCGCTTATGCAAATATTAAGCATTATGATGATGCTAACTATAGAAAGGGTAAAAAATGATGCTTATAGCACTACAACAAAGTTCTCCTCTGCGTCGATACCGTTATTTACATAACTATCAGCAGCCTGATCATTTTCCCATTTTGTACCATCAATCAAATACTTGAATTGATAGCTTTTGGCAGTTTCCAGATCTAATGTTGCTTTGTAGGTTCCGTTTTTGAATTTTTTCAAGTCTATCGCCTCTTCAACATTCCAACCATTAAAATCTCCCAACAATTGAACTTTTCCAGCCTCGAAAGCCTCTTCTTGAGTTAAAGAAAAAGTTACTTTACAAACTGGTTTACTTTTTAAAAATTGTTTTTTAATACTCATGACAGTAGTTTTATATTTTGATACAAAATAAAATCAATCGTCTGTAATAAAGAACACCATTTTTAGCCAATTTGTGTACTATATTAACCCTTGTGTTGACAATTAACAGATCCAAGGTTAATTTTATATAAATAAAAATATATAGTATTTGCTCATTTAGCGCCACAATACACTCCATATCTTTGGATTAGCGTCTTATTTGAACTAATTATTCACTATCTTTAATTACTCTTTAAACAGCAGCCCTTATGAAAAACCTCTCTAAAGCTCTGGTTAACAATATTCAGGAATTTAGTTTTAATCAAAAAGAAGTAGAACAGCTTGACGTCCTCGATCAGGGAAATGATCACTATCATTTGGTCCATGAAAACAAATCCATCCGAATGAAGGTTATTGAAAGAGATTTTTTTAATCGAACCTATTCAATTCGTATCAATGCTCATGTTTATAAAGTAAAAATGCATCGTCCTCTGGATGACCTCATCAAAAAAATGGGTTATAGCACAGGATCCTCTAAAGCGATTGATTCCATTAAAGCCCCAATGCCGGGTATCATTGTCGGGATTAAGGTTGAAAAAGGTCAGGCTGTAAAGGAAGGTGACACCCTTCTTATCTTAGAAGCCATGAAAATGGAAAACACCATCTTATGTCCAAAAAATACTGTGATCAAAGAAATTTATGTGGATGTTGGAGAAACCGTGGATAAAAATAAACTACTGATCGACTTTGAATAAGCTTTCCAAACTTGTAACTATGAAAAAAATACTGATTGCCAATCGGGGTGAAATAGCCTTGCGCATTATGAAAACTGCTAAACGTATGGGTTTAAGTACAGTTGCAGTCTATTCAACCATAGACAGGCATGCTCCTCATGTTAAATTTGCCGATGAAGCAGTTCATATCGGTGATAATCCTTCAAATAAAAGTTATTTACTAGGAGACAGGATCATCGAAAAAGCAGTTCAAATGCAAGTGGATGCCATTCATCCCGGTTATGGGTTTCTGAGTGAAAATGAAGCTTTTTCAAAAGCCGTTGAAGAAAAAGGAATCACCTTTATAGGACCTGGTCATGAAGCTATTCGCATGATGGGAGATAAACTCGCTGCTAAAGAAGCCGTCAAGAAATACAATATTCCCATGGTTCCTGGAATAGATAAGGCTGTTACAGAAATCGGACAGGCCAAGAAAGTGGCTAATAGCATAGGCTATCCTGTACTTATTAAGGCTGCGGCAGGAGGTGGTGGAAAAGGAATGAGAATTGTAGATAATGAGGCAGCATTGGAAAACCAAATGGAAAGGGCCATAAGTGAAGCTTTATCCGCTTTTGGAGATGGGTCCGTATTTATCGAGAAATATGTCGCCTCTCCCAGGCATATTGAATTCCAGATCCTTGCCGACAATTATGGTCATGTGATCCACTTGTTTGAAAGAGAATGCAGTATACAAAGAAGGCACCAAAAAGTTGTGGAAGAAGCTCCTTCCTGTATTCTAAGCCCTGAGTTAAGAAAAAAAATGGGCGAAGCAGCGATAAAAGTTGCTAAATCCTGTGATTATCGAGGTGCTGGAACAGTAGAGTTTTTAATGGATGCTGATATGAATTTCTATTTTCTGGAAATGAATACCCGTCTGCAGGTTGAACATCCGGTAACAGAATATATAACCGGACTTGACCTTGTGGAAGAGCAGATCAAAATAGCCAGAGGAGAAAAACTTTCATTAGATCAAAATGATCTGAAATTCAAAGGGCACGCAGTTGAATTGAGGGTTTATGCCGAAGATTCTTTAAATGGTTTTCTTCCAAATGTGGGAGAATTGACAACTTATGACATTCCAAAAGGAAAAAATATCAGACTAGATGATGGTTATGAACAGGGTATGGAGATTCCCATCTACTATGATCCCATGATCTCAAAACTCATTACTTACGGAAAAGATCGGGAAGAGGCCATTCAAACAATGATAGGTGCTATTGACCAGTACAGGATTGAAGGGGTGGAAACAACTCTCCCTTTTGGTAAGTTCGTTTTTGAGCATGAGGCCTTCAGAGAAGGAAATTTTGATACACATTTTGTCAAATCTCATTTCGATGCGGATGCCCTAAAAAAAGTGAGAGACGATGAGGCCAAACTCGCAGCTCTTTTAGCATTGAACCTATATCATAAGGAACAAAAAACTTTAAGAACACCTCAATAAAAAAACTTGCAAAGAAAAACTAGTTCTGATACGATCAATAACGATTAAAACACTTCCTCAAACCATAAACTGAATATCATGAAAGAAAAACAAAAATCCCTGATGCAAAAAATGGCAGAAGCCAGATTAGGAGGTGGCATAGAAAGAATCGAAAGGCAGCATCAAAAGAAAAAACTGACTGCCAGAGAAAGAATCGAACTTCTGATGGATGAAGGATCTTTTGAAGAAATCGGGATGCTGGTAACACATAGATGCACAGATTTTGGAATGGAAAACCAATTGATTTATGGGGATGGCGTTGTTACCGGTTATGGCACCATCAATGGAAGAATGGTATATGTGTTTGCCCAGGATTTTACTGTTTTTGGAGGGGCCTTATCAGAAACACATGCTGAGAAAATTTGTAAGATCATGGATTTGGCAGTTAAAGTAGGAGCGCCACTTATTGGACTCAATGATTCAGGAGGTGCCAGAATACAGGAAGGTGTTCGTTCTTTGGGTGGTTATGCGGATATTTTTTACAGAAACGTTCAATCTTCAGGTGTTATCCCACAGATATCAGCCATTATGGGGCCTTGTGCCGGTGGGGCGGTCTATTCGCCGGCCATGACTGATTTTACTATTATGGTTGAAGAGACGAGTTATATGTTTGTTACCGGTCCCAATGTAGTGAAGACCGTCACAAACGAGGAAGTCAGTTCTGAAGATCTAGGTGGGGCTTCTACCCATTCAACAAAGTCGGGGGTAACTCATGTGACTGCCCCTAATGATTTAGCTTGCTTAGAGGAAATAAAGAAAATGTTGAGTTATATCCCGCAGAACAATCAATTGACCACGCCAAAACTTCCCTTTACATTAACTGAGGAACTAAGAGAAGAACTGGAACATATCATCCCGGAAGATACTCATAAACCCTATGACATGAAAAAAGTGATCCATGGGATTTGTGATGAGGATTCCTTTTATGAAATCCATAAAGATTATGCTGAAAACATAGTGGTTGGCTTTAGTCGACTGGCAGGAAGAAGTATAGGTATTATTGCCAACCAACCCATGAGTTTAGCAGGTGTTTTGGATGTAAACAGTTCAAAAAAAGCGGCTCGATTTACCAGATTTTGTGACAGTTTTAATATACCACTGCTCGTCTTGGTTGATGTACCCGGATTTTTACCAGGAACCGATCAGGAATGGAGAGGTATTATTGTTCATGGTGCCAAATTATTATATGCCCTCAGTGAGGCAACTGTTCCTCGTGTAACCGTTATCACAAGAAAAGCCTATGGTGGGGCCTATGATGTTATGAATTCAAAACATATTGGTGCTGACATGAATTTCGCCTGGCCGACAGCGGAAATAGCCGTTATGGGTGCCAAAGGAGCCAGTGAGATCATTTTTAAAAAGGAAATATCCGAAGCAGCCGACCCAGTGGCCAAATGGAAGGAAAAGGAAGCTGAATATGCTTTCAAATTTGCAGATCCTTATCGTGCAGCCAAAAGAGGTTTTATTGATGAAGTAATCCTGCCAAAGGATACAAGAAAGAAACTGATCAAGGCCTTTTCAATGCTTGAAAACAAAAAGGTAGATGGTCCGAAAAGAAAACATGGAAACATCCCTTTATAAGGATGTCCATTTTGAAGTTTTAAACGATCTCTGCGCTCAGGCCTCGCTCTAGTAATTGTGTGCATCTAGGCTTAAGTTCTTCGAATTCACCGGTTTTAACTGCACATTTGCCTTTATAATGAACCAGATACGTACATTGTTCAGCTTGTTCGAGGGTATGTTCACAAACCTCTATTAACGAATCAATCACAAAATCGAATGTATTGACATCATCATTAAATAATAAGATCTCATGCATTTTAACCTCTTGTTCCGCAACGTCATGAGATTCCTGAATTTTTTCTTTTGTCGAATAAACCATCATAAATAAGTTCTACTTCTACTGCAAATTTACATATTTTAATCCAACCCAATTATTTCTCTGTAATTTCTTGTCCAGCTGCAATCCATTTGACTCGGCAGACGCATTGATTTTCTCTATATCTTCAGTGTAAAAGCCACTTAAAAATAAGATGCCATTTTCCTTTAAACTATTTGTGTAAACAGGCATGTCTTTCAATAATATATTTCGATTGATATTGGCTATGATCACGTCACAGGCTGCAGGTTTTAACAGGCTTGCATCA
>CBDULU010000049.1:0-9541 GCA_965368155.1 uncultured Flavobacteriaceae bacterium | reverse complement strand
AAAAAGATGTTAATCCTTGGATCGAAGGCGCTTGGATGAATAAACACAATGGAACATATTACCTGCAATATTCAGGTCCCGGAACTGAATTTAAAAGTTATTCGGATGGCGTTTACATCGCTGACTCACCTCTTGGTCCTTATTCGGTAGCTGAGCATAATCCATTTGCCTATAAACCCGAAGGGTTTGCCTCAGCTGCAGGTCATGGTAGTACTTTTAAAGATCGGTATGGGAATTATTGGCATATGGGAACAACGACCATTTCGATGAAACATATTTTTGAAAGAAGACTGGTTTTATATCCTACATTTTTTGATCCTCAAGGCTTATTGTATGCCGATACCAAGTACGGTGATTATCCCTATATCATTCCTAATCAAAAGATTGAAAATATCGATCAGATAAGCCCTCAATGGATGTTACTTTCCTTTAACAAACAGGTTGAGGTATCTTCCTCAATAGATTCTCTACCATCTACAAACATAACCGATGAAAATATAAGATCCTATTGGGCCGCTAAAAGCGGTGCTAATAGTGAATATGCAAGTATTGATTTAGGAGAAACATATGATGTATATTCAGTACAGATTAATTTTGCCGAACACAGTACTGAGATTTATGGAAGACAAACAGGGCTCCACCACCAATACATAATTGAGTATTCTAATGACAATACCAATTGGAATTTAATGATCGATAAATCCCAAAACCTTTCCGATAATTCACACGATTATACGCAGCTTGAAGCAAAAGTAAACTGCCGATATATAAGAATTAAAAATATAAAAGTGCCAGGAGGTAATTTTGCCCTGAGTGGATTTAGGGTATTTGGTAAAGGCAGCGGGGCTATACCGCAAAAACCTATGAATCTAGAAGCTAACAGAGACAAAAAGGACAGGCGAGATGTGACCTTGATATGGAATAAATCGATGGATGCGATTGGATACAATATAAATTATGGAATTGATAAAGATAAATTATACCATAATTATATGGTCTATCGAGATACAACAATCACTATTAGTAGTTTACATATCAATAATCCATATTCTTTTACCATTGAAGCGTTTAACGAAAATGGAGTTTCAAAAAAGGGACCTATAGTTTTATCAGAATAGATCTCTAAACTAGATAATGAAAAATACAATCTAAGCCAATATATATTTTTTAAAGATGAGATCGAAAACGTTTATTTTAATTGCTCTTGTAACTATTCTAATGTCTTTTGCATTTACAGTTTCAAATAAGAAAAATATTCAAGGCGGCTTTAATCTAAAAAAAGATTTATTGTTGGCACAATTTGATTGTAAAACCGATGTGGATGACCTTCACAGTGCCGCAGCCTTAGCAACTCTCTTGTCAAATTCGACGTTTTCAGGAATAAAGTATCACGCAATAGCAGGTTCATATGGTATTCAGGAAGGATTATATGTCCCAGCAAATGATTTATTTGAGCTTGCCTTTGGAGGCAATTGGACAGATGCACATGACAATTTGATTCCAGCCTTAAAAAAGGTTAAGAAAATTGTTAAAAAAACACTTAAAAATGATGGTGATATTTGGATTGCCGAGGCCGGTCAATCCGATTTCTCTGCAGAACTCATAAAAGCAATTCAACATGATTTTCCTGAAATTGATCTCTCAAAACGAATTCATTTGGTGCAGCATAGTGAATGGAATGAAGAAGTTACCTCTCCTGAAAGTCTTAAATTTGTCAAAGAAAATATTGACTACCAAAAAATTCCTGATGGTAATGCAGTTGGCAACGGAACACCGGGATTTCGTGACCCCGGATATACCAAATGGGAGGATCAAATTAAGGACCCAAAATTGATTGAAATATGGCAACTTGCCATAGATTTATCAAATAAATACAACGGAAAAGAAGGACGTTACAACAACGAAGCCATTTTAGCTGGCGGCTTAGATTTCTCGGACTTATCTGAAGTTTGTTGGATTTTAGGCCTGGAAGACATAAAAGACACCGAGCAGTTTTTTGATCTTTTTTCAAATTAAAAGGCACAATCCCGACAAAAGGAAAACAATCATATCGCTTGCTTCAAAAAGAAAGCGAGCTTTCTTACAAGAAATAAATCACGAACTTATTTTTGGTGAGATTCATTGGCTAGCGCCAATGTTCCCTTCAAGCTACGCTTGAAAACCAAAAATAAAAATCGTTTCGCTTTGCTCCAAAAAGAAAGCGAGCTTTCTTACAAGAAATAAATCACAAACTTATTTTTGGTGGGATTCATTGGCTAGCGCCAATGTTCCCTTCAAGCTACGCTTGAAAACCAAAAATAAAAATCGTTTCGCTTCGCTTCAAAAAGAAAGCGAGCTTTCTTTTTGAAGCTCGCTCACGATTTACCATTTTTTTTGGTTTGTTGTACCTTGGGTGGGAATCGAACCCACACGATCTTGCAATCACTGGATTTTGAATCCAGCGCGTCTACCAATTCCGCCACCAAGGCCTCTTTTTGAGTAGTCCCTAGAAAAAAGTAAACAAATACTTCTTTTTTGGGGATGCAAATATAAACTTTTTGTTGAAAAATATAATCTTTTTTCAAGCTAATTCTTAATAATTATAACTCCTGAATCACAGTCTAAATTCTTCACATTTATTATTTCTAATGGAAATAATTAATTAATTTTGCAAACGCTATAATTCCATTCAAAATCCTAAAAAACAAAACCTTATGCAAGCTGAAAAATTATCACCAAAAATATTCGCTTCTTCCCAAAGCGTTGCTCTAGCAGAGAAAATTGCCGAGTCTTATGGGATGGAGCTGGGGAAAGTCAAAAAAAACCTTTTTAGTGATGGTGAGTATCAGGTTTGTTTTGAAGAATCAATAAGAGGTAGAAGAATCTTTTTAATAGGATCTACTAATCCTCCTAATGATAATTTAATGGAAATGCTTTTAATGATCGACGCTGCCAAAAGAGCATCTGCAAGGCATATTACAGCAGTTATGCCATATTTTGGTTGGGCAAGACAAGATAGAAAAGACCAACCAAGAGTGCCAATTGCTGCCAAACTGGTGGCTAAAATATTACAAGCGGCTGGCGCTACAAGGATCATGACCATGGACCTTCATGCAGATCAGATTCAAGGTTTCTTTGAAGTACCCGTAGATCACTTATTTGCATCTACAATACTATTACCTCATGTTGAGGCTTTACATCTTGATAATATTACCATTGCTTCTCCTGATATGGGTGGTTCAAAAAGAGCTTATGCTTATTCTAAGTATCTAAAATGTGAAGTAGTGATCTGTTATAAGCAAAGAAAAAAGGCCAATGTCATTGATACAATGGAAGTGATTGGGAACGTTGAAGGTCGAAATATTATCCTCGTTGATGATATGGTAGACACAGCAGGGACCTTGACAAAAGCAGCAGATATCATGATGGAAAGAGGCGCATTAAGTGTTCGGGCTTTAACAACACACGCAATTTTATCCGGACCGGCTTATGAAAGGATAGAAAAGTCTGATTTAAAGGAACTTATCGTCACAGATACAATTCCTCTTAAAAGGCAAAGTTCTAAGATAAAAGTTGTATCTTGCGCGCCCTTATTCGCTGACGTGATGAAGAAGGTACAGACCAATACATCAATAAGCGGACAATTTATAATGTAACATTAATTAATATAGAAAATGAAATCAATTACGATCAAAGGATCTAAAAGAGAAAGCGTGGGCAAGGTAGCTACCAAAGCCTTACGTAATGCTGGAAAGGTTCCTTGCGTTTTATACGGAGGAGACCAAGCTATGCACTTTTCAGCAGACGAACTGTCATTTAGCAAATTGGTATACACTCCAAATGTATATACCGCATCGATTGAACTTGAAAATGGAGACAAGTTTAAAGCTATCTTAAAAGACATTCAATTCCATCCTGTTTCAGACAAAATTCTACATGTAGATTTTTATCAGTTATCAGAAGACAAGGAAGTTACTATGGATATCCCAGTAAGAATTATTGGAAATTCTCCAGGTGTTATGTTGGGTGGTAACTTACGTAATCCTTATAGAACGTTAAGAGTAAGAGCAATTCCTTCTAATTTACCAGATTTTATCAATGCAGATATTTCTGAATTGAATATCGGTGATAAATTAAGTGTCGCTGAATTAGTGGCATTAGGAGACTTTACTATTCTTCATCCTGAGAATACAATTGTGGCTCAGGTTAGAGTTTCTCGTTTGGCGGTTTCCGCAGAAGGAGAAGATGATGAAGATGATGAAGAAGGAACAGAAGGAGCAGAAGGAGCAGAAGGTGGAGAAGCAGCAGCTACTGCTGAAGGAGCAGCTCCAGCTTCAGAATAAATCTGACTTCAATAATGAATATAAAAGCTTTTCGAAATTCGGAAAGCTTTTTTTTATATTTATAACATGGATTTTTTGAAAAAACTGAAGTCTGTTTTCCAGACAAAAAGTAATATTGAACCTGACATGAAAAAATTTCTTATAGTTGGTCTTGGAAACATTGGTGATAAATACCATAATACAAGACATAATATCGGTTTTAGTATTCTCGACGCTCTTGCTGAAAGAGAACAAATTACCTTTGAAACCAAAAAACTTGGTGATATAGCACGTTTCAAATATAAAGGCAGAACGTTTATTTTGCTGAAGCCAAATACATTTATGAATCTAAGTGGTAAGGCAGTTAATTATTGGCAAAAGCTTGAGAATATACCTCTGGAAAACGTTTTGGTGATCACTGATGATCTTAACCTTCCTTTTGGTACATTGAGACTAAAAGCAAAAGGTAGTGCCGGAGGGCATAATGGATTGACCAATATCAACGAGGTCTTACAAACCCAGAACTATGCACGTCTTAGATTTGGTATTGGAGGCGAATATGGTAAGGGAAGACAAATCGATTACGTCTTAGGCAACTGGGATACTGAAGAACAGGAACAACTTGGCGAAAGAATAGAAAAGTCTGCTAAAGCGATTACTTCTTTTGCCTTGGCAGGTTTGGCAAATACCATGAATACCTTTAACGGGAAATAACAATAGGAGCTTATCTGGTCTAATCTATTATTTTAATTGTGCCAAATAGAATTCAATAAAAAAAGTGATTCCTGTCTTCACACAGAAATCACCTTTATAAAGTTTATCATTTATTTTTACTACTACTCTACCGTCACCGACTTCGCTAAGTTTCTTGGTTGATCAACATTACAATTTCGCATTACTGCAATATGATATGACAACAATTGCAAAGGAATGGTAGTTAACAAAGGCGTAAAAGCTTCAGGTACTTCCGGTATTTCAATGATATGATCGGCGATTTCTTTTACTACTGTATCTCCTTCCGTTACAATAGCTATAATTTTACCTTTTCTGGATTTGATTTCCTGAATATTGCTCACTACTTTTTCATAATGTCCTTTGCTTGTGGCAATCACCACAACAGGCATCCTATCATCAATTAAAGCAATCGGTCCGTGTTTCATTTCAGCAGCCGGATAACCTTCAGCGTGAATATATGAGATCTCTTTCAATTTTAAAGCTCCTTCCAATGCTACAGGAAAGTTATATCCTCTACCTAAATACAAGCAATTGGTTGATAGCATATATTCTTTGGCAATTTCCCTTACATCATTATCTATGTTTAAGAGTTGCTCCACTTTTCCGGGGATTAATTCCAGCTCACGTAAGTTCATTCTGTAATCTGCGCTTGACATCGTTCCTTTGGCTCTGGCCAATCTCAGGGCCATCATCAATAGTACGGTTATTTGCGTGGTAAAAGCCTTGGTTGAAGCGACCCCAATTTCAGGTCCTGCGTGGGTATAGGCTCCTGTATCATTTTCTCTGGAGATAGAAGATCCTACTACATTACAAATACCAAATACAAATGCTCCTTTAGATCTCGCTAATTTGATCGCTGCTAAGGTATCTGCGGTTTCTCCAGACTGTGAAATAGCTATCACTACGTCTCGTTCTGAGATCACTGGGTTTCTATACCTGAATTCTGAGGCATATTCCACCTCCACAGGTATTCTTGCAAAATCTTCAAAGATATATTCCCCAACCAGACCGGCATGCCAAGAGGTACCACAGGCTATGATAATTATGCGCTCTGCATTTAGAAACCTCTTCATATTATTCTCCAGACCCGATAACTTGATAATAGCCTCATCAACCAATAATCTTCCCCTTAAGGTGTCAGTGATCGCGTCGGGTTGTTCATGAATTTCCTTGAGCATAAAATGGTCATAACCCCCTTTTTCAATTTGCTCTAAATTCATTTTTAATTGTTGAATATTTGGATCTATCAACGAATCATCTTTGATTTTTCTGACCTTAACCTCTCTTCCTTTTTTGATAATGGCCATCTCCTCATCTTCTAAGTATATGGCTTCCTTGGTGTATTCGATAAACGGAGAAGCATCAGAAGCAATAAAGAATTCTTCAAAATCCTTCCCTACTCCAATAGCTATTGGGCTTCCCAGCTTGGCTACGACGATTTCATCCGGTTTAGCCTTATCAAATACTGCAATCGCATAAGCGCCAATCACTTGGTTTAGCGCAATTTGAACAGCTTTTCCAAGCTTAACCCCTTCTGTTGTTTTGATTTCCTCTATCAAATTGATCAAGACTTCAGTATCTGTATCGGAATGAAACTGATATCCGCGACTAATCAATTCTTGCTTTATCGTATCGTAATTTTCAATGATTCCGTTATGGACAATGACCAAATTTCCCGATTGAGAAGTGTGGGGATGAGAATTTACATCATTGGGAATCCCGTGAGTTGCCCATCTGGTATGACCTACGCCAATAAATCCCTTATTGGAAATTTCAACGTTTACTTTTTCTTCCAGGCTTAAAACCTTTCCTTTCGTCTTGGATAGATTGATCTGTTCACCATCAAACAACATAATACCGGCACTATCATAGCCTCGGTATTCCAATCTTTTCAATCCGTTAATAATTATAGGATAAGCTTCACGATAACCTATATAACCAGTTATTCCACACATTTTATTTGAGTTTTATTAGTATTCAAAACGAAAATCCTGATAACTTATTACTTAGGGTGAGAAATCCTATAAATTATCAGGAATTTATTTGTGACGAATTTAAAGAATTATTTTGAATAAAATATTTCCAATTTTACCCTTTTATCGCTGTCAGCAGGTAAATTTCCGTGTAATATGACACCTTTAGGGATCCAATTCCAATTGGAAACAATGGTGTCAAAAGCGGTTTCAGTCAGGTTATCTGTAGCCACGAAATTTTTCAAAACCAATTTAGAAAGTGCTACTGGCTCCTCTCCTTTGATAACGCTGGTCACATAATCTGTAATTCTGAACTTGTATCTTTCAGGATTTCCTTCATCATCATACTCCAAAGTTCCACCAAATATATCAGGGCCAAATCGGAAACTATAAAAATCACTGATCAAAGAATTATAATCATCTTTATAGATAAACAATCTCTCAGGAACTTCTCCCTGTTCCCCATCAACATAGAAAACCAAGTTCGCTTCATTGATCAGAAGGTTTTGTTGTTTTATAAAATCCAGGGTTTCCTCATCCATCAATTCTATGATTACTTCTGAACCCGCTGCTCCGTGAACATAAAGTTTAGCTTCTCCATTTTCAGTATCCGGATTTAGTAAATACGGCTCTATGTTAGAGCCCGCATATGATCTTTCATACTTACCAGTTCTTACGCCATTGAAATTATATACCTGCTGTTGTTTGGTTTTTACAATCACATCAACTTCGCCTGTAATTCCATTGCCATTGAGATCTACACCTGCAGACTCAGTAACGATTCTATCAAAGGTGTAATAAATGGTCATCGTAGCGTTTGACGCTCTGAGATTCATCAGAGATGCGTCAAAGCCTTCAGCATCTATATACAAACCTCTAAAATATCGAGTAAAATTTCCGTTATTTTGAAAGTCAGCAGGATTATCATGTTCTATGAAACGCTCCCTAAAAAATTCTTTATCAAGATCAAACTTTATCGATGGTGCCGAAGTCTCCGCCTTGATGGTATCTATGTCATCAACTGTGTTTGGATCATCATCCAGGTACCTTCTTTCAACATATAAGACAGTGTCATTTCTATTGGGCACGAAATCGCTCTGATGCAATTCACTATTTACAATATACTCTTTGTCTGAATAATAGGTTTTAGCCTTGGTCGGGTCATCAGGATCAAGTGTATTCAAAAAGGTTCCCAACTCAAAAATAGTAATTTTGTATGCAACCTCCTCATTTCCATAAATTGAATCTAAGGTGAAATTTGGGACAATTAGGGTATCAGCACCCTCATCCAAAATTGGCAAGCCAGTGATTGGATCTACCGCCTTTTGATCTCCATCTCTTGTTGAAAAATAAGGAATATCTACAACCACCCTGTCTATGATCGCATTATCTCCAAAATCTGCACCTAAAGGGGGTAATACAACCTGAGCAATAAGATCACTCTTAAGGCTACCAAAATTATTCGTATTATTAATTCCCAATAAATATAGAGGTGGTCTGTCAAGATCATTATTGTCAACTCTAGATGAATCAACATTTCGATGATAGGTTACAACCTCAAAAATTGAATCGCCCACATCAAAGGGTCTTTGACCAGCCAGGTCAACCGCTATATCTTCAAGGTCCTTTTCACATGATACGATTCCTAATAAAAATATCAATCCTACACCAATATTTCTAAAAATGGCAATTCTTTTAGACGACATAAATTGTTCTTGAATGTTTTAGCAATCTTTTATAAAACTTTGTTGAGATAAAAGTCGGAATACGCTTCAGTAAATCCTTCTATCGGATAGTAATCCAGTACAGGAATATCCAATTTGTCAATAACTGCAGAGACCTCATCACTTAATTCTTCACTACCTCGAATCACAGCGTCAGAATTCTCAATGGCAATTTTGACAAAGCTGTCTCCATTTCCATTAGCAAATGAACCTAATTTATCATTACCAATCTGATCAAACATGATCTTATCGATTAATTTCTGTCCGCTCAAAACACCTGAAGTATGGTAATTAAAAGCTGAAGTTACAATCTTGCTATCTGCAAATAATGGATCATTTTTATAATATTCTCTCAAATATAGAGGCAATAAGGAAGCCATCCAGCCATGAATATGAATGATATCCGGTGACCAGTTTAGTTTTTTGACGGTTTCAACCACACCTTTAGCAAAAAATATAGCTCTTTCATCATTGTCAGCAAATAGATTTCCTTCTTCATCTGTAAAAACAGCCTTCCTTCTGAAATATTCATCATTGTCTATGAAATACACCTGCATTCTTTCTTTTGGTAATGAAGCCACCTTAATGATCAAAGGCATGTCCATGTCATTGATGATCAAATTCATACCAGACAACCTGATTACCTCATGTAACTGATGTCTCCTTTCATTGATCACTCCAAATCTCGGCATGAACATCCTTATTTGAGCACCTTGATGATGCATTTCCTTAGGCACTTCAAATGCCATTTTTGACACTTCAGTTTCGGGTAAATAGGGGGTTAATTCAGACGAAATATAAAGGATTC
>CBDULU010000048.1:0-9544 GCA_965368155.1 uncultured Flavobacteriaceae bacterium | reverse complement strand
TATGAGTATAAAAAACAAAAGGCTAAGGATCTATTAAAGCTACAATCAGATAGTTTTTACAAGAAACAAAGTGATGTTTTAGGCTAAATATTTAGTTTATATTTGGAAAATAATTCATCCGAATGAACCTTATAACCACAGACAGACTGCTCATCAACAGAATCACCATTGATGATGCTGGGTTTATCTTGGAGTTGATGAATGATAAAGACTGGATTAAAAACATTGGCGACAAAGGGGTGCGAACTATTGAAGATGCCCAAGCCTATATTCAGAATCGCTTTTTAAAGACTTATATTGAATCAAATTACGGTTTTTATACCATGAACCTCAAAAATACCCTACAAATTATTGGCATTGTAGGTCTCGTGGATCGTAAAGGTATTGATCATATAGATATCGGATATGGCATACTTCCTGAGTTTCGAGGAAAGGGTTATGCATTTGAGGCTGCAAAGGCAATTTATGACTATGGCTATCAGGAATTAAATCTTGAAAAAATTGTAGCCATAGTAAATCCAGATAATCTTCCTTCAATCAAATTATTGTCAAAACTAGGTTTGGAATTTGAAAAAATGGTTCGCCTTCCGGATGAAGAAATTGAAATTTTACTTTATTCTTAAAAAATCACATTGACTTATGAAATTAACCAATCGAAATATCCACAGAGATGTAGCCTTTTTTTATGTTGGATTGCTTATCGCTTTTTCCTTTTCAGGTATCATATTAAACCATAGACAAGATTGGTATCCTATGGATTACACTTATGAGTCTTCTGAAGTTGAATTGATACTTCCTGAAGATACTAATTTAATTGATGATGCTTTTTTAAAAGAAGCAACTGCATCCTGGGATATCGAGGCAGAATTTGATAGCCACAGATTAAGAGATGAATCATTGAGAGTTTATTTTAAAGATAATGTGGTTGCGGATATAGATGTTGCCACTGGAAAGGGTATCGTTGAATTTAAAAGGAAAACTCCATTCTTAGGACACACTATGTACCTGCATAAAACCACCAATAGTTTTTGGATATGGTACTCTGACATTTTTGGAGCTGCCATGATCTTAATTGCTATTACAGGAATTTTAATTCCTGCTGGTCAAAATGGCTTTAAAAAAAGAGGTTGGAAACTTGCCTTGGCCGGTCTTATATTTCCGCTTATTTTTCTTTTTATTCTCGCCTAAAAACCCTCAATTTCAATTTAAAGACTGTTTGGCTAAAAAACTATGGATTAGTACCAACTAATAATTACTTTTATTAAAAAAATAAATGGATCATATTCCTTTTATAAACAATGAATTCATAGCGTCTCATACTGACTTCCTAGAACTAGTAGATGAGCTGAAAAAAGGATTTACAGAAGGGCTTGTTGAAACGCCTATGAGGCATCATCATGATTATTGCAACCCTAAAGAATCGATTGATTCGACATTATTGTTAATGCCCTCCTGGGAAGCAGGAAATGACCTTGGCCTAAAAATTGTTTCCGTGAATCCTAACAATGGCAAATACAATCTACCTTCTATTCAAGGTACATATCTTTATATGGATGCACATAAAGGGATGATCAGGGCAATACTTGACGCAAGGGCGCTCACGGCGAAAAGAACTGCTGCCGCTTCAGCGCTTGCTGCTTACTATCTTGCCAGAAGAGATGCTTCCAGCATGCTAATGTTAGGCACCGGGACATTATCGGTGAATCTGATCAAGGCCCATACCAGTGTCAGGCCCATCAAAAATGTTTTTGTTTGGGGGCGAAATTTCAAGAAAGCACAACTGATCGCAGCACAATTCGAGCAACATAATTTCGAGGTGACTCCCATAGAAAATTATCTGGAGAAACTTTCGAATGTTGACATCATATCCTGTGCCACCTTATCAAAAGAACCTCTTGTTTTTGGAAAACTTTTAAAAGAAGGCCAGCATCTTGATCTTGTAGGTGCCTATAAAAAAGACATGAGAGAGGCTGACGATGAAACAGTGCTCAAATCCAGCATCTTTCTGGACACCTATCAGGGAGGTTTAAAGGAATCAGGAGATATTGCCATTCCACTGCAGAAAGGAATTCTTAAACAGGCTGATATCAAAGCCGATCTTTTTGAGCTTTGTTCAGGGTCCGGAAAAGGAAGGGAATCAGATAAAGAAATTACTTTTTTCAAATCAGTAGGACATGCGTCTGAGGATCTTATTGCTGCGCGCTATTATTATGGGCAGTGGAAGGGGCAATGATGTAATGATGTAATGAAATTGATAATATAATGAGTACCTATCAAAATATACAGCGCAAGAAGGAATTTCAACCGAATCCGGATTGGCTTCGAATCACAACCATAGACATGCACACGGGTGGTGAACCACTCAGAGTGATCATAGATGGTTTTCCTGAACTCAAAGGAAATTCTGTGCTGGAATACCGCAGGTACTGTGCAGCGCATTTTGACCAGCTAAGAACGGCGCTTATGTTTGAACCAAGAGGGCACGCTGACATGTATGGTTGTATACTCACTCCTCCTAATGATACCGAGGGTGATTTTGGCGTAATTTTTCTCCATAACGAAGGGTATTCAACGATGTGTGGCCATGCCATTATCGCCTTAACGACTCTTGCAATCGAAATGAAATGGATCACTGCCAGAGAAGGTGAGAATCAGGTCCTGATAGATGCTCCATGCGGCAGAATTACCTCTTATGCACATGTAAAAGATGGACAAATTGTTAATGTCAGATTTCATTGTGTTCCAAGTTTTGTTGTTGGATTAGATCAAATAGTTGAGATTCCCGAGATAGGCACAATTACTTATGACCTGGCTTATGGCGGAGCCTTTTACGCTTATGTTGATATGGATCAAAACAACTTTGACTTTGATTTGTCGAAAGATTCTTACCAGCCATTGATCCGCCAGGGAATGGCGATCAAAAAAGCGGTGATGCAACAGAATCATAAGATTTTACATCCTTTTGAAAAAGACCTTAGTTTTTTATACGGGACCATTTTCACAGGCAGACCCCATGATGATTTCAATGATAGCAGAAATGTCTGCGTTTTTGCTGATGGTGAAGTGGACCGTTGTCCGACAGGATCCGGAGTATCAGGAAGAATGGCCATTCATAAAATGAGGAATCAAATTGAGCTGGGTGAATCCATGAGAATCGAAAGTATCACAGATGCTGTTTTTGTTGGATCAGTCGTTGAAGAAGTTGACTATGGGCCCTTTAAGGCTGTTATTCCACAAGTGGAAGGGACAGCTCATATAACAGGAATGCATACCTTTGTGATTGACCCAAAAGACCCTATGAAAAATGGGTTTATTTTAAGATAACATGATGAAAATAGACAAGATCAACAACCCCAATAAATTATTGGAGCATATACAAATTAGCAACGAAAACCTATCTGCAAAGATCTATCCAAATCTTGGCGCTAGTATGCAGGAACTGATTGTCAATAAAGTCAATATCATAGACGGAATCACTAACGATGAGTCTGGCCTTAAGGATTATGCCAATACCTATAAATCATCGATTCTCTTTCCCTTTCCCAACAGGATAGAAGATGGTGCTTATGAATTTATGGGCGCAACGCATCAGTTTCCGGTGAATGAACTTTCTGTGAACAATGCCATCCATGGATCCGTCTACAATAAAGAATTTAAAGTCACTTCAATGGGCTCCGATGAAAATATAGCAACAGTAGCATTCACCTACAATTCAAATGGTTCATCTGCTGGTTTTCCTTTTCCTTTTGAATTAAAATTAACCTATAAAATAAGTGCAACCGGAAGTGTGACTCTAAGCTTTGACCTTGTCAATCAAGGAAATATTCCTTTTCCCTATGGAATGGGCTGGCATCCATATTTTAAAACCGAGCAGCTGGCAACAAGCACCCTTTCATTTCCTTCCAAGGATTTTTATGCATGTGATGAAAGAAGTATTCCTGTCAAAACTTTAGCTTCTGCACTACCCTCCTCTTTTATGATGAAGGATACAAAATTTGATGATGCTTTTTCGTTGCATAAATCTGAATGTAGTTTTAATTCTAAATCTTATACATTGAGCTTTGACTTTGACTGTCCTGACGGAGCTTATCTGCAAGTCTATACACCTCCTCATGGCAAAAGCATCGCCATTGAACCCATGACATGCGTTGCCAACAGCTTTAACAATAAGATCGGTTTAAAAGAGTTACTTCCTGGCAAATCTGATACCTGGATGATACATATGAACTTGGATATTAAATGATGAACTGAGATCATGCAAAAATTAGACTATAGCAACTATTTGATCGAATCCAAGATGGCTGAAAAAATCCTCCTGGAGCTTTATGGTTTGCAAGGAGAGGCAAGCCCGCTTCCGGGTGAATATGATATGAATTTCAAAATTCGCGTCAAGGACCGGGATCAGTATATTTTAAAAATTTCGAGACCTGATACTGATCCAGATACCTTAGATTTTCAACAAAAACTTTTAAGCCATTTGGAGGAAGGTAAGCAGGATATTAAAGCTCCAATCGTCATCAAAGACAAATCGGGAAAAATGCTTTCATCATTTGTTGACACATTTAACCAGATAAGACTGGTGAGACTGTTGTCCTGGATACCCGGGAGTATGTATCACGAAGTCAACCCGAAACATGATGAGCTCAGGCTTAGCTTAGGCCAATGCTGCGGAAAACTTGCTGCTGCTCTTGAAAATTTTGATCATCCAAAGGCACACAGGATATTTGAATGGGATCTCGCTAATTCGTTGTGGACAGTTCAAAACAGGGATGTTTTTGAAGAAAATAACAAAGATATCGTTACTTATTTCCAGGATAGATTTGTAGCTCGTCAAAAAGGATATAAAAACTTGCCGAAATCAGTCATTCACAATGATGCCAATGACCATAATCTTATTGTTAGCAATAACCTAAAAGATCCTGAGGTCCTGGCAGTTATTGATTATGGAGATGCCATTTATTCACAAACCATAAATGATCTGGCAGTTACTTGTGCCTATGGCATCATGGAGCAAAATGACCCACTTTCAGCTGCGTTGGCCATTGTACATGGCTATGATCAGGGTCGAAAACTATCAGAAGAAGAATTGCTGTATCTCTATGATTGTATCGCCATGAGGCTTGTGATCACAGTAACAAAATCAGCGCTCAACAAAATTAAAGAGCCCGATAATGTTTATTTACAAGTAAGCGAAAAACCTGCCTGGGAAGTCTTAAAAAAATGGAAAGAGATCAGTGCTGATTTTGCCCATTACAGTTTTAGAAAGGCCTGTGGCTATCCGGCGCATCCGGAAGAAGAAAAATTCAAATCCTGGGCCTCAAACAAAAAAATTGGGCTGGATCAAATTTTTCCAACAAAAAAAACACAAATATGCACGCCTATTGACTTAAGCGTTTCAAGCAAATGGCTGGGTCATTTAAGCGAATTTGCTGATTTTGATCTTTTTGAATTCAAAATAAACCAACTTCAAAAAAAATATCCTGATACTATTATTGCCGGAGGATATTTAGAGCCAAGACTTGTATACAACACCGCGGCTTACCAAAAAAATGGTAATGAAAGAAAAGAAAGCCGGACGATCCATCTGGGCATTGATTTCTGGTTGCCTTCAGATACACCAGTTCATGCACCCCTAAGAGGTGAGATCGTTATCGCCGAGAATGATGCAGGTGATAAGGAATACGGAGGGCTCATCATCCTGAAACACGAAGTGCAAGAATTGACTTTTTTCAGTCTTTACGGCCATCTTTCAGTTCAAAGCGCCACTTCCAGGGTTGTTGGTGAGATCATTGAAGCAGGAGAATTTATAGCTCATCTGGGTAATTATCCGGAAAACGGGAACTGGCCGCCACATCTGCATTTTGAATATATGCTTTCTATGCTTGACTATCAAAAAGATTTCCCAGGAGTAGCCTATCACAGTGAAATTGACGTTTGGAAAAGTATGTGTCCTGACCCTAACCTCCTTTTTAAATTAGCGTCCTTACAACCACAAAGTCAACCCGACAACAAAACATTGACAGCCTATCGAAAAACACATTTAGGGAAAGGCATGAGTTTGTCATACCAACAACCCATACAAATGGTAAGAGGTATGGGAGCCTATCTGATCGATCAATTCGGAGCAGCTTATTTAGACACGGTAAACAATGTAGCTCATGTAGGTCATGAACACCCTTTTGTCGTCAGGGCAGGTCAGGACCAAATGGCTTTACTGAATACAAATACAAGGTATTTACACGAAAATATTAATCTTTTGACAGAGGAATTGCTAAGCACCTTTCCTCCGGAATTAAGTGTAGTACATCTTGTTAATTCAGGAAGTGAAGCCAATGAACTAGCGCTTCGAATGGCCAAGGTTGTTAGCGGAAATAAAGATATTCTGGCCTCTGAAATGGGCTATCATGGAAATACAAATGCCTGTATTGAGATCAGCTCCTATAAATTTGATGGAAAAGGAGGAACAGGCTGTCCGGAACACACTCAAATTTTTCCTCTTCCTGATTGTTTTAGAGGGAAACACCGTGGAAAAAGTTCTGGGAATGCTTATTCCAAAGAGATCGAAAAAGTCATTTCGGCACTTAAAAATAAGGGTAGAGCGCCCGCTGCCTTTATCATAGAGCCGATTATAAGTTGTGGGGGACAAGTTGAATTACCTGATGGATTTTTAGCTCAAGCCTATGCATATACACGAAAAGTCGGAGGCTTGTGTATATCTGACGAAGTACAAGTGGGTTGTGGAAGAATGGGATCTGTCTTCTGGGGTTTTCAGTTGCACAAGGTAATTCCTGATATAGTTACCATCGGAAAACCTCTGGGCAACGGTCATCCTGTAGCAGCTGTTGTGTGCACAAAAGAGGTTGCTGAAAAGTTTGCAAACGGCATGGAATATTTTAATACTTTTGGAGGAAACCCTGTTTCTTGTGCTATCGCGACTGAAGTTTTAAAAACCGTCAAAAGAGAACAATTACAGGAAAATGCCTTGGAAGTAGGGAATTATTTGAAGACTGAGTTAAAAGAATTGGCCAAGACATTTCCTATTTTAAAAGATGTCAGGGGGCAAGGCTTATTTTTAGGAATAGAGCTCACCGATGAGCAATTAGTTCCCTTGGCAAATCAAACCGAATACCTGGCCAATCGAATGAAAGACAAAGGCATACTCATGAGTATCGATGGTCCGGATCACAATGTCCTAAAAATCAAACCACCATTGGTATTCTCCAAAGACAATGCGATGCAACTGATCGATGCCTTGGCTTCGGTTCTTAAAGAAAATTATATGAACACCTAATACATTGAATGATGAAAAATATTCTTTTACTAATGAGTCTGGTTCTTTTAAGCTCCTTTACCCCTAACATTGTTAACGATGATGAAGAGGCCATAAGAAAGGTCATGGCAGATCAACAGGAAGCCTGGAACAATTACGATTTAGAAGGTTTTATGCAAGGGTACTGGAAATCCGAAGATTTAAAATTTTATGGGAGCGTTGGAGTTACTTATGGTTGGAACAATACCCTGGAACGCTATAAAAAGGGCTATCCCTCAAAAGAACATACCGGAACTTTAAAGTTCGTCATAAAGGAAATATCAAACATAGATAGTGCTTCATACTATGTGTTGGGCGAATACCACCTGGATCGCTCAATGGGAAATGCAGACGGGATTTTTATGATCATCTTTAAAAAGATCGGTGGACAATGGAAAATTATAGCAGATACTTCCTGTAAAGGTTAATTGTTAGTTCTTAAAATTTATACCCTGTCATGTATACACTTAGAAAGGCAACATTAGATGATCTGAGCACTTTACTGGATTTCGAACAAGGACTTATCCATGCGGAACGACCCATGGATCCAACAATTCAGGAAGGTGACATTTCTTACTATGATATAGGCGCCTTAATCACGGGCAATGACTCAGAAGTTATTGTTGCTGAGTTTGAGGGCAAGATCGTCGCCTCAGGTTATGCCAGGATCAAAGATGACAGGCATTATTTAAAACACGACAAGCAGGGATATCTTGGTTTTATGTTTGTAACCGAGGAACACAGAGGAAACGGCTTGAACGGGCTAATCATTGAAAAATTAATTGAATGGTGCCGGGCCAACGCTATCTATGAAATTCGACTGGATGTTTATCAGGACAATCCCCAGGCCATAAAAGCCTATGAAAAAGCCGGGTTTAAAAAACATATGATTACCATGCGGCTAGATGCGAACGATCAATAATCTAAGGTCATTAAGCGTTCTATATCGTTGAGCTCTATGGGCATCTGAGCAGTAAGGTTGATATTTCCATTTTCAGTAAGCAGATAATCATTTTCCAACCTACAGCCAATTTCTTCTTCTGGTATATAGATACCAGGTTCACAGGTAAGGACCATTCCAGCCTCAAAAGGTCTTGAATAGAGGCCAACATCATGTACATCCAGACCAATATGGTGCGCCGTTCCATGCATAAAATACTTTTTATATAAAGGCTTTTCAGGGTCCTGAGCGGCAATATCATCCAAGGTCAGCAGACCTAAATTAACGAGTTCATTTTCAACCAACTTGGCCATTTGCTCCTCATATTCTGCAGATATTACCCCTGGTTTTAATAGCATAGAGCCTTGTTTCAAACAATTCAGCACAGCCTGATATACCTCTTTCTGTCTTTTTGAAAACTTAGCATTTACCGGAAAACATCTGGTAGTGTCTGAGTTATAGTTGCCGTAGCATACACCAAAATCCATGAGTATCATTTCTCCATCCACACATTTTGAGTCATTGGTATTATAGTGCAAGGCACAGGCATTCCTTCCGGAAGCTACTATGGGTTTAAACGCATGTCTTATGGCTCCTTGTTTTAAAAAAATATAACTCAACTCAGCCTCCAATTCATATTCCATCATTCCCGGTCTGACTGATCTCAATACCCGTTCAAACCCTTGGACACTTATCTCTGCTGCTTTTTGGATCATTTCGATCTCCTCTTGTGCTTTAACCTGCCTAAGTTCTCTGGTTATTTTAGCAGCACGGTGGTATTCATGTAAAGGATATTTGAGTTTACACCAATTGATCAACCTGTCTTGCCTGGTTTCTATTTCCTTGGTAGACCTTTTGATATGTTCATTATGTCCCAGATAAAAACCATCCGCTTCAAAAGCTATCAATTGTAGGATCTTTTCAAAATCTTCTACCCATTCTACTCTTGTGATATCCGAAATCTCAGAAGCACCATCTTTCGTCAATTTATCCCCTTCCCAGATCTTTATATGCTCATCTGTTTTTTTAATAAAAAGGATTTCTTTGAATTCTTTTTTATATGCATCCGGATATAGTAATAAGATGGTTTCTTCCTGATCAATTCCGGACAGATAAAAGAGATCATTATTTTGAGCAAAACCCATACTATCATCTGCATTGGTCACTTGAACATCATTTGAAGACAAAAGAGCGATATGATTCGCTTTCATCTTCCGACTAAAATTGAATCGGTTTTTTACAAATAAACTACTTGGAATAGATTGATACCTCATCATGAATTCATTTAAAAGGTC
>CBDULU010000047.1:0-9560 GCA_965368155.1 uncultured Flavobacteriaceae bacterium | reverse complement strand
ATAACAGTATATTTATCACACTCCCATTTGACAATATTAGCAATACAGGCGTTCTTATGCCTTTGCTAAAAAGTGAATGTGAAAAAGGATTTGGTAAAGGACTAACTCCGGTTCAGATCATAGACAATTTTTTCGCCAAGTACCAAGACAACGCCAGTGAACATGAGAAAATCGACTTGTTGTTCAAATTCATTCAATATATTGAAAGACAGGTAGTATTGTTCGATGCCGTTGAGGATGCGGCTTTCCCCATTATGCATAATATGGATGGAAAAGGTACTTTGAGAAATGCAAAGGAAGAAGCCTTTTCTCAGAATAAGAAGGAGGCTTTGCAGCGCTATCTAGAGGCATTTAAGGTGAGAATCGTACTTACAGCCCACCCTACTCAATTCTATCCGGGAGCCGTGCTTGGTATCATTACCGACCTTACTGAGGCCATAGAAAAAAATGATCTTGTCAATATTAAAAAGCTGTTGGCGCAACTTGGTGTCACTCCTTTCCTTAAAGCTGAGAAACCAACTCCATTGGATGAAGCCATCAATTTGATCTGGTACCTTGAGAACATCTTTTACCATTCCGCAGGGAGCATTTATAATTATATCGAAAGTAATATTTACGAGGGAAAAGACATCCAAAATGAGTTTGTCAGTCTTGGATTTTGGCCTGGTGGTGACCGAGATGGAAACCCATTTGTTACGACTGAAATTACGGAAAAAGTAGCTCAAAAACTGAGACAATCCATTTTGAGAAACTACTATAGAGTTATTAGAAAGCTAAGAAGAAAGCTTACCTTTAAAAAAGTAGCCGCAATTGTCATAGAGGTTGAAAACAAGTTGTACAGGAGTTTTATAGAGCCTGAAAAGATCATTTTAACACACGCGGAATTTTTAAACAAATTACTTGAGATCAAAGCCCTTCTTGAAAACGATTACCAATCACTTTATCTCACTGAACTGAAAGACCTGATCCATAAAGCAAAGATCTTTGGTTTTTATTTTGCGACACTCGATATCAGACAAGACAGCCGTATACATCATACTGTATTTACACATATCACGAAAAGCTTAATTGCTTCAGGATCAAATGCACTTCCTTCAAATTATCACGATTTGGATGAAGCGTCTCAAATGAATATCCTGGCTACATTAAATGCTGATATCAGTGCCGATCAATTTGATGATGAATTGGTGTTTAAAACCCTGGGCTCAATTGAGGCGATAAAAAAGATTCAACAAAACAACGGAGAAAAGGGCGCCAACAGATATATTATCAGTAATAATCAAAGTGCCTTAAATGTAATGCAGGTTTTCGCCATGTTGAGAATGACTGCTTTCAAAGAAGAAATGCCGGTAGATATCGTCCCCTTATTTGAAACTGTTGATGATTTGATCAATTCAGCCGGAATCATGGAAAGTTTGTATACTAATAAAGAATACAGGGCTCATGTAGCAAGCAGGAACAACAAACAAACCATCATGCTCGGATTTTCAGACGGTACAAAAGATGGTGGCTATTTGATGGCAAACTGGTCTATTTTTAAGGCTAAAGAAGAACTTACCAGAATTTCAAGAAAATACAATATCAAGGTAATCTTTTTTGATGGTCGTGGTGGTCCTCCGGCAAGAGGTGGTGGAAAAACACATCAATTCTATGCTTCACTTGGACCCACTATAGAGAACGACGAGGTGCAGTTAACCGTACAAGGGCAAACTATTAGTTCCAATTTTGGCACAACCGATTCTGCACAATATAACCTTGAGCAACTGATTAGTTCAGGGGTGAGCAACGAATTTTTTGACAGCGCCAAAAACACACTTTCAGCTGAGCAGAAAAATATCATGAATGAACTTGCGGAACTCAGTTACAAGGCTTATACTGATTTTAAGAACCATGACAAGTTCTTGCCCTATCTTGAAAAAATAAGTACCCTAAAGTACTATGCAAAAACCAATATTGGGAGCCGTCCATCTAAAAGAAACAGTTCTGACACCCTTAATTTTAGTGATTTAAGGGCCATACCTTTTGTAGGTTCCTGGAGTCAGTTAAAACAAAACGTACCTGGATTTTTCGGTGTTGGAACCGCGCTTTTACAATTTGAGGAAAATGGGACTTTTGATGAGGTGATCACTTTTTATAATAATTCAAAGTTTTTCAAAAGCCTTATTGATAACAGTATGATGTCCATGAAAAAATCGTTTTTTGAATTGACAAGGTATATGGAAAATGATCCTGAATTTGGTGACTTCTGGAAGCTGATCCACAAGGAGTTTTTGACCAGTAAACGTCTTGTTTTAAAATTGGCCAATCATACTGAACTTATGCAAAACTATCCTGTAAGCAAGGCTTCTATTGAGGTTCGTGAATCTATTGTATTGCCCCTGCTCACGATTCAGCAATACGCCTTAAAAAAAGTACAGGATTTGAATGCCCAAAAGAACCCGGACAAAAAAGAGCTGGAAGTTTATGAGAAGATCATCACCAGGTCTCTTTTTGGAAATATCAATGCAAGTAGAAACTCGGCTTAAAAAGCGTATCAGCTTTTTGGGGGATTAAATTGTTCACCTTTGCCATTATGTTGAACAGATAAAGTAATTAAATAAAAATATCAGTTTAAATAAAATAAAACCTTATTCCTTAGCGTTATAGAGTTCGATAATAACAATTGCTATAAAAAAATAAGGGGTTATGAAAAAGATTTTTTTAGGATGTGCTTTATGCCTATGCATAATGTCATTTTCTTCTTGCACCACAAACGACGTAAAAGAAATTTCAGGAACGATCATTATCAAGGACTTGGGTTCCCATGTGTTCAATATCAATGCAGATAATATAGAAGCCACGATCATTATGGCCGGACCTCAGGTAGAAAAACCAATGGTATTCGAACACGTGCCTTTGTTCAGAACCTCCGATTATAATGCTAAAATTGAAGTTGATGATTCAGGTCAACTTACCACAGAATTATTAAACAATTTGGTAGTCATGTATGAGGTTGAGGCGGGAAAGGTTGCTGACCAACAGCTCAACCACTTTTTGCAAGACGGCTTTATCAAAATTGAATGGACAGGATTAAACTGATCCAAATTTGTTCCAACTTCTACAGTTTACTTCATTTCGAACTGAAATTCTTTATTATTCGGATATTTTTTATTTAGATTTGCTCAATGCAGAAGAATATCAACATTAAGAATAAAAAAGCGCGCTTCGAATATGAAATTCTCGATACTTATATTGCCGGAATTCAGCTGACGGGAACCGAAATAAAATCAATTCGGGAAAGTAAGGCGCGAATCACTGAAAGCTTTTGTGAATTTAATGAAAAGGGTGAGCTCTTTGTCATAAACATGTTTATTGAGGAGTATAGTTTTGGAAGCTTTTATAACCATAGATCAAAGAGCGAACGAAAATTACTTCTCAACAAAAAGGAGCTTAAAAAACTACAAAAAGAGGTTCAAAATGTTGGTTTGACGATCATACCTTTAAAGTTATTCGTCACTGATAAAGGATGGGCAAAACTGCAGATCGCCTTGTGTAAAGGAAAAAAATTATATGATAAAAGGCAGACCCTAAAAGATCGCGACCATAAAAAATCAATGGACAGATTAAAGAAAGATTATTCATGACCCTAAAAGATTATTTGATTTTTTTTCGATGGAAGAATGTCTTGATGATCTTATTGATCCAATACCTCTTCAAATATGTCCTTTTTGAAAAATTCGACATACAGGTCTCCCTTGATCATTTACATTTCGCTCTTCTTGCTTTATCAACTGCTTTTGTTGCCATAGCAGGTTATATAATTAATGACATCCACGACGTTAAGGCCGACATTATCAATAAACCTGAAAAACTGTTTGTCGACAAAAAAATCACAAGAATAACGGCTCAGAATCTATTTATAGGTTTTAATTCGGTTGGCTTGATTTTGGGAATGTATCTGTCGTATTATATTGGGCACACCTCCTACTTCATTATTTTCGTACTTACATCTTTACTTTTATATCAATACGCTAAGCAATTGAAAAAGAAATTTTTAATTGGAAACATAATCGTTTCTTCAATTGTACTGTTCTGTATCTTAATGCTGGCTGTATTTGATGTGGCACCTGCAACCAACCAGTATAATCTGGAATCACAAATGGGTATACTACACATTGTTTTGCTATTTGGTGGCTTTGGTTTCACACTCACTTTTTTAAGAGAAGTGGTTAAAGACATAGAGGATATTGAAGGAGATAGAGCGATTGGTGCCAAATCATTTCCAATTGTTTTAGGAGATAAACAAACAAAACGAATTTTAGTCATCTTATCTGCCTTATTAGTTTTAGCATTGAGTTATGTGTCGTATTCGGTATTTTATACACACAGATACGTAAGTTATTACCTCCTTGGACTGGTTGTTGTGCCGCTACTCTATTTTATCATCATGCTGACAAAAGCCAGTGCAAAGAATGACTTTCACAAATTAAGCGCTATCTTAAAATTGATCATGCTTTTAGGAATTCTTTCCATGCTAATTATTTGATCATGCTTCATAATCTTTTGCAAAACAGACATCTTATACTTGCCTCAGGTTCACCTAGAAGAAAATCGTTTCTGCAAGACTTAGGCTTAAAGTTTGAAATTCGGATCAAAGAAGTGGTTGAATCCTATCCTATTAGCCTAAAAAGTGAAGAAATAAGTGAATATCTTGCAAAACTTAAGGCTGCTCCTTTTCTGGAAGAATTAAAGGATAATGACATATTGATCACGGCAGATACCATCGTATGGCTAGAAGGAAAAGCACTGGGAAAACCAAAAAATAAAGAAGAGGCAAGTGAGATGTTAAGATCACTCTCTAACAAAAGCCATGAAGTAATCAGCTCCATAGCCTTAACTACGACACAAAAACAGGTCATATTATCCGATAAGACTACCGTGAGTTTTAAAGAACTTTCAGCTCTTGAAATCAACTATTACATCCAAAATTTTAAACCATTTGACAAAGCTGGTGCCTATGGAATTCAAGAATGGCTGGGCTTTATTGGTATTGAAAGAATTGAAGGAAGTTACTTTAATGTTGTGGGCTTTCCTGTTCAAAAATTCTATGAAGCATTGCATGAGATTTAAATAGTCGATTATCTGTGCAAATTATTTATAAACAAATATAAATTGCTATTTTTGCCGCATTGAAAAACTGACATTTCCATATATACCGATGAAAAAATACACTTTTACCAAAAAAATTGACACCCGTTCTGGCTTTGGGGCCGGACTCGCTGAATTGGGCAGAACCAATGAGAATGTAGTAGCCTTATGTGCCGACTTGATAGGATCACTTAAAATGGATGAGTTTATCAAGGAAAATCCTGAGCGCTTTTTTCAAATTGGGGTTGCAGAAGCCAATATGATGGGTATTGCAGCCGGTCTCACAATAGGTGGGAAAATTCCATTTACCGGAACATTTGCCAATTTCTCAACTGCAAGGGTTTATGACCAAATCAGACAGTCAATCGCTTATTCAGGTAAAAACGTGAAAATTTGTGCTTCACACGCAGGATTGACACTTGGTGAAGATGGGGCTACCCATCAAACACTTGAAGACATAGGTATGATGAAAATGCTACCTGGTATGGTCGTGATCAATCCTTGTGATTATAACCAAACCAAAGCAGCCACGATTGCAATTGCTGACTATGAAGGCCCTGTATATTTAAGATTTGGCCGACCAGCAGTTCCTGTCTTTATGCCGGAAAATGAAAAATTTGAAATTGGAAAAGCCATACAACTCACTGAGGGTACTGATGTGACCATTATAGCTACAGGACATTTGGTTTGGGAAGCTTTACAGGCCTCTGAACAATTAGAGGCGATTGGAATCAGTGCAGAAGTCATCAATATCCATACTATTAAACCTTTGGACGAAGCAGCTATTTTGGCATCTGTTGCAAAGACAAATTGCGTAGTGACAGCTGAAGAGCACAATATTCTTGGCGGATTAGGTGAAAGTGTTGCAAGAACACTCTCCTTACACAACCCGGTACCTCAGGAATATGTAGCGGTTAATGATAGTTTTGGTGAATCCGGTACACCGGCGCAACTGATGGAAAAATACGAATTGAATGATAAAGCCATTGTTGCTGCTGTAAAAAAGGTCATTGAAAGAAAATAATTCCTATTTTTATGCTTAAACAATCCCCCATGAAAAATCTGTATATATTCCTTGTTCTTTTTTGCATTGCACTTAGTGCCAATGCCCAGTTCTTAAATTGGGGTATTAAAGGTGGCGTGAATTACAATGAAAATGGAGACCTGAGAACTATTACAGAAGGTGGTCCTATTTCCTTGTCTTCAAACGAAGAAGTTGGCTATCATATTGGGATTCTCTCTGAAATCAAATTACCTCTTTTTTTATACATAAGGCCTGAACTGATATATACTCATACCGAGAGCAGTTATAAGTTAGAAGGAGATAAAAGCAAGTTAAAAATGGATAAATTAGAATTACCTGTTTTACTCGGTTTTAGGGTATTTAAAATTGGTCGATTCTTTTTTGGTCCGAATTTTTCTTACATCATGAACACAAAACTTTCAGTACCTGAAAGCGTAGAAAGTGTGTCTAACGTGAGTTCGGACGATTTTCTGGTTTCAGGTCAGATTGGCTTAGGGCTGAACTTTGGGAAGATCGGTGCCGATATTCGTTGGGAAACTGGTTTTTCAGATTCTGAAGCTAGTTTTATTCAAGACAACACAGACTTCGATTTTGCGCTAGTCGACACTTCTCATTCACAATTTATCTTGAGTTTTTATTATAAATTCAAATAAAGCGAAAACAGTAATTAGCTCCTTTTGAAAGCCTCTACTCGTTTAGATTACTTATCCTTATGGCATTACCATAGTATTTAGTACTTTTATGACTTGCAAGAACAATTCTTGCAAATAGCAATAAAAATTAACCAAATGAAAAATTTATTTTTATTGGCACTTGTAATCGGGTTAACCTGGTCTTGTGCCCCAAATGACCCTTCGAAAGAAAATGTAATATTGATTCAAAATTACATTGAAGCCGTTGAAAATTTGGATTATGATGCGATGGATAATATTCTTGATGACTCTTATATTGGAATCGGACCTTCTCGAACTGACTCCATTAATAAGGAAAATGCGATCAGCAATTGGAAAAATAATGTTGAAAACCTCTATGAAAAAATTTCATATTCAAAGTCTAAGAATCTGGCAGTCAAAACTGATGAAGGTGAATGGGTATCCAATTGGGCCGATTTGAAGATTACTTATAAATCTGACCAAAAACAAATAAGCATTTTAGCCAATACAATCTATCAGATTAAGGATGGAAAAATTATAAAAAGTATCACTTTTTACAATGAAGCTGATGCCCTGGAGCAATTGGGCTATGTATTTATAAATCCCGAAGATCTTTAAAATCATATTAAAATGAATATCATGAAAAATAAAATTATATACGCTTCATTGTTTGTGGGTTTTCTGACTATGTCATCAATGCAAGGGCAAAGTATTGCCAGTAGTTTAGGGCTTTATGTTTTTCCTGCTAATAATCAGGATGCAGCAACCCAAGAAGCAGACGAAACGGCCTGTTTCACATGGGCAAAAAACCAAACAGGATATGATCCGATAAATCCTACTCAGGTAGTAGGTGCTGAAGTAGATCGTTCTGTTGACGGAACAGCTGTTGTTGGCGCTGGTGTTGGGGCGGCAGGAGGTGCTGCGATTGGCGCCATAGCTGGAGATGCCGGAAAGGGTGCTGCCATCGGAGCAGTTGTTGGAGGTATTAGAGGTCGAAGGGCTAAAGTTGTTGGGGATGAAAGGCAGCAACAGGCCAATAATCAAGCAGCTGCAGCCAAAGAGAAAGAGTTGGCCAATGATTATAACAAAGCTTTTTCGGCTTGTATGGAAGGGAAAGGATATACCGTTAAATAAATGAAATGATGAAAAAGAATAAAATATTTGCCTTAATTCTTATGCTATTGATTGGATATTACGTTCAGTCTCAGATTCTGATTGCCCTTCTTTTAGGAGACAAACTCAATACAGGAAAAATTGAATTTGGATTGGATGGAGGTGTTAATTTCTCAAATATTGGAAATATGGATTCCAACAGTTATAACCGTGAATTCAATCTTGGATTTTATTTTGATATAAAAATGAAGGAACAATGGTATCTGAATACCGGCGTATTGGTAAAGTCTACCTTAGGCTTAGACAATCTTACTGAAAAAGACCTTGAGTTTTTGAATGCCACAGTTTACGATGCAAAAGGTGAATATAAACAACGAATCAATTATTTCATAGTTCCGGCCTTAGCTAAATATAAGTTTAAGAACAACATGTATGCGGAATTAGGACCTCAATTTGGATTGGCTAGTAAGGCATATATCCAGTTTGACTCTGACATTGAAGGAAACGAAGCCAGAATTCGACAAACCAATACCGATATGATCAATCGATTTGATATGGGAATTGCAGGAGGTGTAGGATATCGTTTACTTAAGGGATTGGGCTGGACCATTGGAGCCAGGTATTATTATGGATTTCTTGATGTATATAAAGATCTTTCAGGAAGTAAAAACAGTTCATTATTCTTAAAAGTAAATGTACCGATTGGTCTCAGCCAAGAAAAGAAAGAAGAGATTAAAACCCTAAAAACCTCTAAAAAAGAACAAAAGGCGGAGAAAAAGGAAGCTAAAAAAGCCAGAAAAGAACAAGAAAAATCAAATGATGTATGAGCTCAAATAAAGCCTTGAAAATATTTTTTGTTTATACATTATTTTTATCGTTGGGTGTTCATTCCCTTACCGCACAATATACCAGTAAAAAGGTCAAAACAAAGCATCAAGTTTATACCGATAGCCTAAAACAAGTTGATTATAAATATGTATTCCCTATTCTAGGTCAGGGTGCTTATAAAAAAGGCTTTGACATACCCTATCCAGCAGGTCTTATGGCCAATTATATGTGGATGAAGCAAAACTTGTTATTTGACAATATGCAGCTAGGTTTAAAAACTGACAATGTTGATATCCCCCTTACTGATGTCAATTTTATTGAATTCGGAGAGAATACCAATACATCATATGCCTATAATGTGAGACCAGATCTTTGGATTTTTCCTTTTCTTAATGTCTATGGTATTTTTGGTGGCGGACAGTCGCGTACTGAGGTTAATTTAACTGCTCCTATTCCACTTTATTCAAATGTTCAACAAGGGTTAACAACCGCAGGTGTTGGAATTATGGGAGCGGGCGGAATTGGACCTGTATGGTTTTCAGTAGATGCCAATTGGACCTGGAGTAAACCGGAACTGCTTGACAAACCCGTTCGTGTCAATGTTTTAGGAATAAGGTTGGGCCATACTTTTAAGTTTAAAAACAAACCAATTATTTACAAAGCATGACAAAAATGCAGACTTTTTCCTTTGGTATAGTTTTCGCATTTAATGTTGTAAATTAAAAGAGTATGAAAACATTTTTAAAAATTTTATTAACCGCTGTAGCAGGTATTGTTTTGGCTATTATTTTACCAGGCATCTCTGTGGCAGGCTA
>CBDULU010000046.1:0-9568 GCA_965368155.1 uncultured Flavobacteriaceae bacterium | reverse complement strand
TAGGTCGTTCCTCCATGTTGGAATCTTAAGTCAGCACCAACCCAAAGCATTTTGGTAAAGTTATGCGTGAGATGGCTTTCTAACATAAACATTGGATCCTGTTCCACCTTATCTGTAAATGAACCTCGCGCAGGATCATTGTTATCTGTATATAATTGAATACTAGGGAATATTTCTAACCAAGTTGCATTTTGACTGGCCTCCTTGTGAAAGGGAATTGCCATTGGGGCAGCAAATTCAAAAGTAGCACGATTGGTTCCTAAATTGATGATTTTATCGCTATCATAGGTGCCTGAATACCAATAACGGAAATAACCCATCAAGCTAAAATGAGGATTTTGTTTTGAAAACTGACTGGCGTCAACAGCCTTTGCCCCAATAAGACCTATTTCAAAAGCCAGAAATCCATCTGAGAAGCCACTGGCACTAATTTCTTTACTAAAGTTAGCGTCTGTAAAATCCGGCTGGGCAGATAGTGAACCGGGGTTGACCATAGCGTAAAACCGGGCCAATTGACCTTTAATCGAGAAGGAGTGTACCAAGGTGGTAGGAAAAACATCAACACGAACATCTAGATCTTCGATAAGAATATTTCCTGCAGGTAATAAATTCTGCTCAAGATGCAAATATTTAGGGTTTATGGCCCAAACTCCTGTCGGTGCAAAAAGATGTGCTCTCGGTCCATCTCCTTGACCATAGCAGGGTACAACAAGGAAACATATAAAGCAAAACAGTAGTAATTTATTTATAATGGTCATGTTTACCTTTTATTTAGCAGGAGTATACCAAATAGGACTGGACCAGGCTCTTTCAACTAAGGTCTTAGGGACCGTTTCAGGAAATTTGACGCCTTCTCTTATTTCATCGTATAAATTCCAACGCGCAGTAGGTAATTGTAATACTCTGGCATAATAAAAAGCTTTTTGTGAGGCATCAAAATCGGGATCTGTCCAAACTGTCATGAGTTGGGCACTTCCTTTATCCTTATTAAAATCACCTGTTTTTAAATCTACAGTTGCATTTAGGGGGCTAACTGATCCATCAGTTTTGATCTCCCTACTGTCAGAAACGGCCACATTATAGATTTTTTCTTTCATTTCTCCCTGATCCATCCATCCTTTTATGATCTGAATTCGATCTAAGCCCGGACCAATAGGATCTTTGATTGCCCAGACTATAAATTGAGGGTTTTTTCCGTTAGCGTCGGTTAAGTTTCCACCCATTGGAACACCTTTGGCATAGCCATCTTCTACAAAGGAATTGTCACTATATGCAGCGTCAAAATTATAACCACCAAAAAGGCGCACTTTCATTCTGGGACCACTTGTGGCAAATGTTTCTTTATTGTGCAATCCATCCCAAATGGCTTCACGGGTGTTGGATTCTGCCCAAACACCTGTTAGTGCTCCCGGATTAATGTCATAAGCCGTAGCCCAACCATCGATCGCTTGTTTGGTGCGATTTTCAGCAGTTTGATCTGCATAACCGTGACTACCAACAGCATAATTGTCTTCTTCCACATTGCTTGGTGTTCCATTATGATTGTCAGTGCCACCAACAAACCCATATTTAAAAGGGTTTACACCAAGTTCTTCTTCATATTTAAGACCTCTCTCCAAACCGTATCGAACATAGTTTCTCTTTTCAAATTTACGGCCACTATAATCTTGAATGCTATAGGCCATTTCAAAATCGGCAAATTCATCATTCGGCCAAAATTGTGGATGTACTTCAGAGTTTCCTTTAATTTGCATCATTTCTATTAAGGGCTCCATTTTTTGACGCATATTGGCATATTCCTGACTGATCGGATTTCCTTCAATATCTGTTTCAGGAAACATCATGCCTTTACTTCCATTTGAATTATGGGGGATGGCTAATAAGGTTGATCCGAGATCTATTTGTCGCTGCATCCAGGCCCAAAGTTTTTGAGGATCCCTGCTGTCATTGGCACTGAAGGGGATTTCAGGAATAATCGTATCTCTAAAAATCACATTTCGGTGCAAATTACCAGCGTTAGGAGCCGAAGTCCATTCGAAGGCATGAAGGGTTGTAAATTCGCCTGGTTTGTTGTATTTTTCTGTGGCGTTAAAATTCTTACGCCAGCCTGACATGGTTGATGCTTCTCCCTGATAAAAATCCGGGTGCGAAGATCCTCCCGTTCTGGCAGGGGTAATCACATATTTTACAAATAAAGCCATGGCGTCTTCGTAATTATCGGCTTCACGCATTTGCCTGGCCACAGGATCGTTGTATCCGGGAGTACCTTCATTCATTAAGGTATAGGTTTCACCTAGATATTCGGCATGATCCGAAACTGCACAAAAATCCAAAGGTCGTTTCAATTTATGAGGGCTTCCATTGGCAATCACTTCTTCTCCGCGGGCAAAACGATAGGCATCTTCGGGAGTCAGGCGATTACCCCCAATAAAAGCATCCATAGAAGAGCTTGTATGAACATGAGTTTCCCCAAAATACGCATTTTTAAGGGGGTTTATTTTAATTTCTGATTGTTCTGTGGTCAAAGAGGAGTGAGGGAGTTCCTCTGTTTTGGTCGCTACTTTTTTACAACCAATAAACATGACCAAGAACAATACAAGGGGGAAAAGTTTTATCATCTTTTATGTCCAGAAAAGATATTTAGTCTAGTTATTTGATAGAAAACAAAGTAAATAATTTTCTCGCCAAAAAAACTTATCATTTGTTAAGTAGTGGAATTATTCAATTTCTTTTTGATCCGTGAAAATGAAACGGCGGTAATTCCCAGGTAGTTCGCTACATATTTGTCGTAGGCATCTTTAAGGAAATCAGGGTTCATGTCGAGAAGGTCAAGATAACGCTCTTCAGAGGTCATGGTAATCATACTATTGACCCTGTAACTGAGCCTCAAAATAGCTTCCTTAAGGCTATTCGTATATAAGGTTTGTATTCCTTGGTACTCATGGGCAAGTTTTTCAAAATCTACAATAGAGAACATCAGTACCTTGGTTCTATCCATACTTACTATGTTTAATTTTTGTGGTTGATCGCCAAATATCGCGTCAGCGTCAGCTACAAAAATACCTTTTGACCTTAAAAGAATATTCACTTCTTGTCCAGAGCTATCAAGCACATAACCTCTAACACTTCCTTCTATAACAAGAAATGCTTTTTTTGTTCTAATACCGCTTTTTAAGATAATACCTTTATTTGCAAATGTCTTTATTTCAGATATTTCTAAAAGCTTTTGCTTCTCTTCATCTGAGAGGTTCGAAACAAATTGTCCAATAGATGCTTGTTGTTCCTGATTTAACATTGTTGTATTGACTTTTAATAAGCCCTAAAATAAAAAAAGATCACCTTATATCGTGATCTTTTTTTATTTAATAATATCAATTATTAAGGTGTATACCAAATAGGGGAGGTATAGGCCCTTTCAGTTGTTGTCATAGGCGACTCTTTGGGCATTTTAACTCCAAATCTTTTGGCATCAAAGGCGGTCCATCTTGGAGTAGGAATCTCAATTACTCTTGCATAGTAAAAAGCTTTGAGTTTAGGATCAAAATCAGGATCTTTCCAAACAGATATCAATTCGGCCCTCCCAAAGGTATTTGACCAGGTAGCGTTTTTTACATCTACCGTATTACCCACATCTGGTATTTTCCCATTCTTATCAGATTTTCTATCATCCATGTCACTCCAAACAACATTATACACTTTCTCCTGAGTTTTACCAGATTTATCTAACCACCCTTTAACAATTTGAATCCTGTCCAGGTTTCCGCCATAAGGATCTTTTAATGCGCCTACTAAAAAGGTAGGAGATTTTCCTGAAGGTGCTGTTCTAAGATCTCCTCCCATAGGAACTCCTTTTGTATAACCAATTTCAGCAGGTAATCTGTTTTTAGCGTCTTCGGAGCTAAAATCCCATCCGCCAAAAAAGCGCACCAGAATTCTAGGTCCTGTGGTTGCATAAACTTCCTTTCTTGCCATAGCATCGAACAAAGCCTCTCGCGTATTTTCAGTAGCCCAAACGCCTGCATATCCTGAAGCTATTAACTCCCAATCAAAAATTTTATTACCCCCAAATTCTGCCACAATTCCGTTTGCTCTATGTGCACTTGGTTCATTCCCTGAATGTTTGCCAAAAAAATTATCTTCTTCTGCTGTAGCTAAGCTCGTATGAGAGTCAGTAGAACCCACAACACCGAATTTATAAGGATTTGTACCTAAAGCTTCTTCCATTTTTAAGCCATTTTTCAAAGCTTCTCTTGCATATTCATATTGAAGCATGTCATCCGTTTTAGGAACGCTCAAATTTAAATTACCCTTTTCCCAATTTTCATAATCCGCAAATTCATCATTTGGTGAAAGTAGGGGATGAGTCTCTCCGTCTCCTTTTATTTGGGTTATTTCATAAAGAGGTTCCCATTTGATTCTATCTTTGGCGTAATTACCATCTAAAGGCTTACCGGTTGCAGGGTTTACCTCAACTGGAAACATAATTCCATTACTCAGGTTTCCATTATGAGCCAGGGCCAGCACATCTCCACCTGTTTTTTCTTCATATCGTTCCATCCATTTCCATAAATCTTCAGGATTAAAACTCTCACTGGTGGTGTAGGGAAGCATTTGCTTTGCAACATTTCCATTATTGCGGTATAATACGTTTCTATGAAGGTTGTTTCCATTTTCGGTAGAAGTCCATTCGTATCCAATGATGGATGTAAACGTTCCTGGATCATTATATTTTTCGGCTGTTTCAATATACCTGTCCCATATGGTTTGACTGAACTCTTCATCTAAAAGGATGGGAGGAATTTTTCCAAGTGCAAAGCTATTGATCACATCCATAGTAGCCATCAAGGCTGTTTTTCCTCCTTCATTTATTCGGGTATACCAATCTTTAACCGTTGGGTCATTCATTAGATTCGGATTTCCCTTAATGATTTCATTCATGGCCCCCATGCCGTCCGAATGATCTGCTACTACCAACCAATCAAGGGGTCTGGATAGTTTTACCTTCTCTCCATGTGTTGCAGTTATTTCCTCACCTCGCGCCAATCTATACGCCTCCTCAGGGCCAAGTGTTGTTCCAAAAGCTCTGGCATCTAAAGAATTACTTGTGTGCAAGTGCGTATCACCCCAATATACCTGGGTAGGAAAATACCTTCCTGCATAAGGGGAATATCCTTTCTTTTTATGGATGTTTTCTCCTTCTTTCATGTCCATTGTCATTTCACCAACTTGTTGGGCAAAGAGCCCTGCTGAGATCATTACTAATCCCAAAAGAATGCATATTTTTTTCATAATATATTATTTAGGTGAATACCAAATAGGCGAGGTATAAGCCCTTTCAGTAGTGGTTAAAGGTATTTCGTCTGATAATTCTGCTCCATACCTGATCTTATCAAAAAGGGTCCATCTGGGTGTCGGAATTTCGAGTACACGAACATAATAAAAAGCTTCTTGTGTAGCATCAAAATCTGGATCAGACCAAAAACCTTTTAGTTCTGTTGCACCAATAGAATTGTCCCATGTTGCATCTTCGAGGTTGACGCTACTGCCTATTGATGGAAGTTTACCCTCAGCATTCGGCGTTCTTTCTCCACTCCATATGACATCATAGACCATTTCGTCGAGGCTTCCATCTTCATTGATCCAACCCTTAACAACTTGTATTCTATCAAGACTTCCTCCTTCAGGGTCCATAAGCGCATAGACCATAAAAGTAGGAGCTTTGTCTTTTCCTTCAGTGATGTCACCTCCCATGGGAACACCTTTTTCATAACCTGTTTCTACAAAATTTCCATTGAGATCGTCTTGGGAAAAATTCCAGCCACCAAAAAAGCGAACTTGCATTCTAGAGCCTGTTGAAGCATAGGTTTCCTTGCGTTTCATGGCGTCCCAAATGGAAGTTCTAGTATTTTCATGTGCCCAAACAGCAGCATAACCAGATGCTAAGGTTTCCCACGTATATACGGTTCCCTTGTCTGAGGTAACAAAAGGATGTCCTGATCTGTCCTTACTTGGTTCAACGTTCGATGCTTTCCCAAAAAAGTTGTTTTCATCAGCTGTGGCTAGTGATGTATGAGAATCTGTACTCCCGATCAAACCATATTTATAAGGGTTTGTACCTAGTTCCTTTTTAAATTTCAAACCTAATTTAAGTGCTGAACGTGTATATTCATACTGCAACATGTCGTCGGTCTTTACCGCACTCATATCCAGATTGCCTTTATCCCAGTTTTCATAATCAGCAAATTCATCATTCGGTGATAAAAATGGATGCGTTTCACCATCTCCTTTGATCTGGGTGGCTTCGTACAAGGGCTCCCATTTGGCGCGACGATCAACATAACTTTTGTCAAAGGGTTTACCTGAGATTGTTGTTTCCGCAAACATCATCCCATTACTTAAATTACCGTTATGTGGTATGGCCAATACTTTTCCACCCGTATTTTTTTCATATCCTTCAAGGTTATCCCAAAGACGTTCAGGATCTGAACTATCTTCGTTAGTAAAAGGTAATTGTTGAATTGCTTTATCCCCATTATCGCGGTAAATAACAACACGATGTAAATTATTCCCCTTGATCAACGATGTCCACTCATATCCTATAAAGGCCGTAAAATTTCCAGGATTGTTATATTTTTCAGCGGCTTCAACTACATTCTTCCAAACCGGAGTCATCATTTCCACGTCATTGGTCTTAAAGGGAAATTGGCCTTGAGAGAAGGTCTTTATAATATCAAGGGCAGCATCACCGCCTTTACCATCATCGATCAATTTTTTCCATTTTTTGGATTCCTCATATTGCATCACATGGTCTTTACCAGCCATAAGATCGGGAAAGAATCCCATTCCATCAGAGTGATCCGCAACCACTAAAAAGTCAAGAGGTCTTGATAATTTTGCTTTTATCCCCGTTGAGGAAGTAACTTCATCACCTCTGGCAAATTGATAGGCTTCATCCATTCCAATGCGATTACCAAAAGCTCCGGCATCCATAGAGAGATCAGTGTGCAGATGGGTATCTCCAAAAAGTACTTTCATAGGGTACTTGCTAGTTGAGTCAGTTTCGTTAGAGGAAGGTTCTTCAGCAGTATTTAAAATATCTTTTTTTCCTTCTTTTTCACAGGAAATAAATATCAATAAAGAAAAAAAAAGGGCTAAGTATTTCATAAAGGTTGAGTTAATTGTTTTTCTGCCAATAAGATAAGAATAAAAAATCATTTGCTAAAATAAAGTCTACCGTTTTAAGGAGCTTAAAACAGAACATAGTTAAGCTACTATTTTGCAAAACAAAAAACAATGGATAGAAGGGCTATTATTCCTATATCTAGTGCTATTTAAGGCAGACTATCCTTTTCACTTATAAGAGAGAAATTGATCTTAAAAGTTGGAGTAGCAGCGGTATTTTTAGGTTTGAGTGAATCCCGAGCTACTGTTTTGATAGCTGTTTCTGAATAAATTGAATCCAAATAATTTCTGATAACAATTACTCTGGCGTCAGAATACTTTTGTGAAAGAGATTGAATTTTAGATGGATCACCTTCTGATTGTGAATCAGATCCTTTGGTTAAAAGACTATCGGTTCGTTTTTGATTAGCAAGATCGTAAAGAGCTTCCTGCTGCATCTTGTCATCTACAAGGTATTCGAGGTCAATAGACAATCCTTCTTTGAGTTTTTCCAATTCAAGAAGCCAGTCCAGTTGTTTTCGATGATGCTCAGTTAGAATTGAATCTGTATAGCTGAAGTCTATCGACTGCAGATCTTTAGGGTCTGCATTAACCAAAGGGGCTAATGAATTAACCGGATTGTCGGCAGTTTCTTTTATCGAACTTCTGAAAGTACTCCAGACCAGTTTCCAGACGTCAATCTCCGGGTCATTCAAATCTCCCCTGACCGGAACGTTCAGGTTAACGTCTCCGTTTTCGTCCTTAAGCAACCATAAGGCTAGTTTAAGAGGAAGGGCAAACAGACCTCCTTTGGTATTGTTGACAGTAGGTTGTTTGATCAACAACTTGTTCTCACTTGCAATGTTGCCATTTACTACTTTGGAGTCAGAGTAGTAGAACATGTCTCCTTCCACCATTGTATGGCCTATGTAGTGTTTGGCATAAATATTCAGGTCAGGTAAAAGAAATTTCTCTACTGATATATGGAGTTCACCATCCAACATTCCAATTGGGTCATATCCTAATTGCGCCTTTAAAGTACCTCTGTTATTCAACAGCATATCTGCATTAACCTCTATCCAGTCTGAATTACTGAAGATGCTGTCGGTTTCAACCTCTATATCGCTCAAATGATAATTGAAGGGTTGCCCGGTCAGATTGTCCGTATAGTCCATGGCTCCCGACTGGATGTTCAGGTGATTGATGGCATAGAAAAGGTCACTTTGGGAAGTGGAGTCGGTCTCCATCTCTGTTGTTTTCGATTCTGATACATTTGTGGCAATAGTATCCGAATCCATTTTGAAAATTCGAAGGATATTGTTGCTGATAGAATCTAACTCAAAGAATAGATAGGGCTTCCTAAAGGCGAGGGTGTCGATGTGGTAGGAGTCGTTATAATAATCTATCTCCTGAAGGGTGCAGATGATTTGATCTGCAGTTAAAAACTCTTTTGAATCGGTATCTTTCATCGAAAACCCATTCAGCACCGTTCTGCCTGAAACGATTGACTTTTCGGCGTCATTTATGTTCCCAACAATAGCAAGATCGGTATCTAAAAATCCCTCCACAGCAGTCACATCGGCGTATTCCTGAAACCGTTTTAAAAAGGGATTCAGATAAAGATGGTAAATTTTGATTCGGGCATCGTATTGACCATCAACGGGGTTGATATTGAGGCTGGATTCCAAATAGCCTTCCTGCTTGAAATTGAACCTGATGTCTGCATTGCTTTTCTCCTCCTGGTCCCAGCTGATCTGTGGGATAAAAAATGAAAACTCGTCGATGTCGGTTGTATGACCGATGTTCCTGTCTTCATAAACAAAATGAGCATCCTTGAGCTCCAAATTGGAAAGGATGTATTTAAAAGACGTTTCATCCTCAGGTTCCTCCGATTCCTTATCAGCACTGTAAAAAGCCATCAGATCGTCAAAGTTAAAGGTTGAATCCTGCTGAATGATATTCAAATATAAGCCTTGAAGGTAAAATTGTTCCACTACTTTCTTGTTGAAAATGAACTGGTAGGGTTCAATATTTACATTGAGGGTGTCAAAAGACACAAAAACGGTTTGTGCATCTGATTCATACATTTCAAAGCCGTTCATATGTATATTGCCCGTAAAAAAATTGAATCTTAAACGCTCGATATCTATCTGCCTTCCAAGTAGTTCTTTACTGTTCTTGATCGCATAGTTTTTTACGAGTACAGGCACCAGAAACCAGCCCAAAATAAATAGGCCGGCTATCGAAATAAGGGTCCATTTTACGGTTTTTTTCTTCATCAACATATTAGCTATGAATGACTTAGGCCTGACAAAAAGTGATTCAAACTTTTACTCCTCCTTTACCTCTACGATTTCATACATGTCTTTACCATCAACCTGAATAGGTTGGTAATAAGTGTCACCAA
>CBDULU010000045.1:0-9592 GCA_965368155.1 uncultured Flavobacteriaceae bacterium | reverse complement strand
AAAAGACGCCGCAGGAATATTTACCGGGATCAATTTCATGCCTATTGCAATCAAAAGAAAGAACAATACCGACACAATTATCCCCCGTGGAGATACAATATTCCAAGTGGGAGATCAGGTATATTTTATAACCCTGGAAAAAGGAGTTGAAGAGTTAAATCGATTGTCAGATACACAAAATAAACCAATCAAAAATGTATTGATTCTGGGAGGTAGTAAAATAGGCGAAAAGACTGCCAGGGATCTTTGCGGTAAGGGTCTTAATATCAAATTGATCGAATACCATAAAAAACGTGCCATAGAATTGGCCGATGAGCTTCCCAATGCAATGATTATCTACGGTGACGCCAGAGACGTAGATTTACTGGAAGAAGAAAATGTTTCAGAAATGGATGCGGTAGTGGCCGTAACAGGAAGATCTGAAACCAATATCATGTCTTGCCTGATGGCAAAATCAAAAGGTGTCGACCGAACTATTGCACTGGTTCAGAATGTAGACTATTTTAGCTTGAGCAAAAATATTGGGATTGATACTTTGATCAATAAAAAGCTTCTTGCAGCAAATAGTATTTTTAGGTATATCAGAAAGGGAGACGTCTTGGAAATGACAATACTAAATGACGTCAACGCAGAAATAATTGAATTTCATGCGCATAAGGGCTCGAAAATCACCCAAAAACCTATCAAGGACCTTAAATTTCCAAGAAATGCAATTATTGGAGGTGTCATAAGAGACAACACCGGTATTATTGCCCTTGGAGATTTTAAAATACGTGAAGATGATAAAGTTGTTATCTGTTGTTTTCCGAAAACCATTTCGAAAGTTGAGCGATTCTTTAAATGATCCTTAGATGAAAAAATTCAATTTTAAGATCATTTTACAGCTTATGGGTATTCTACTCCTTTTCAACGGAGGGTTTATGCTTGTATCAGCACTGGTAAGCTGGTATTTTAAAGATGGAGCGCTCAATGCCATACTTTTGGCAGGAGGTATTACACTGACCATAGGCTTACTACTCAGATTTGTCACCAAAGGTTTTGAAAAAAAGATCAAAAAACGCGAAGGGTACCTTGTGGTAACCCTGGGGTGGATCACCATGTCATTATCTGGTGCCCTACCCTATATGTTTTCCGGAGCAATTCCTTCTTTTACCGATGCTTTTTTTGAAACCATGTCAGGATACACCACGACAGGTGCTTCCATTATGAACAACATTGAGATCATGCCAAAAAGTATCCTCTTCTGGAGAAGTACAACTCACTGGATCGGAGGTATGGGAATCATTGTTCTCGCCATAGCGATTCTTCCCCTGCTTGGTATTGGTGGGATGCAAATGTTTGCTGCAGAAGCGCCTGGACCATCTTCCGATAAGTTACATCCCAGGATTGCCGATACCGCAAAAAGATTGTGGTTTCTTTATTTTGGACTTACCCTAACGGAGGCAATACTCCTGAAATTTGCCGGTATGGGTTATTTCGATGCCGTAAACCATGCGATGAGTACTTTATCTACAGGTGGGTTTTCTACAAAAAATGCCAGTATCGCGTATTGGAATAACCAACCGTTGATCCAATATATCATCATATTTTTTATGTTCATCGCCGGGACCAATTTTGTCCTTAGTTATTTTGCAGTAAAGGGGGATTTTTCCAAATTTCGCAAGGATGAAGAATTTAAATATTACGCCACTGTCATCATAGGTATTACGATTATCACAACTCTGGTGGTTTATTTTTATGCAAATGTTTCTGTAGACCCTACTGAAATACAGGTTATTGCCCATCCAATGGTATTTGGAAAATTGGAAAGCGCTTTCAGACATGCCTTATTTCAGGTCATCGCGGTAGTTACGACCACGGGATTCGTTTCGGCGGATTTTACCATTTGGACACCCTTTTTAACCGTCATGTTTTTGATCATGATGTTTTTAGGAGCTTCAGCCGGATCTACTGCGGGAGGTGTAAAAATTGTAAGACACATCATCATGATCAAAAATGGCTTTCTGGAATTTAAAAGAAGTCTGCACCCCAATGCAATCGTTCCGGTACGTTATAATAACAAAACAGTTACCAGAGGCATTGTTTTTAATATCATGGCCTTCTTTATTTTATACCTTATTGTGTTTGCTGTTGGCTCACTGGTGTTCAGCTTTATGGGTATTGATTTTATGACTTCTGTGGGAGCAGCTGCTTCTTCCCTGGGAAATGTAGGACCTGCTTTTGGTGACCTTAGCCCTGTGAACAATTATGCCAGTCTACCGCCTTTTGGCAAGTGGTGGTCATCTATGTTAATGCTATGCGGAAGGTTAGAATTATTTACAGTTTTGATAATATTTACTCCTTATTTTTGGAGAAGTAACTAAGTTGCCGGCAAATATCCCTTTATTTTTTTCAATTTTATAATTCAATCGCAAATCGGTTTCTGATTTATTTTGTAAAATCAGTACCTTGCAACAAAGAAATGAGACCCTTTTATGAAGATTATTAAGTCCTATATTCCGAAGAATAAAATACGCATCGTGACAGCCGCATCATTATTTGACGGACACGATGCCGCAATCAATATTATGAGACGAATTATCCAGTCTACTGGAGTAGAGGTAATTCATCTCGGTCATGACCGAAGTGTTGAAGAAGTAGTCAACACAGCCATTCAGGAAGATGCCAATGCCATAGCGATGACTTCCTATCAGGGAGGTCATAATGAGTATTTCAAATACATGTACGACTTACTCCAGAAAAAAGGAGGCGCTCACATCAAGATCTTTGGTGGCGGAGGTGGTGTGATCCTTCCTAAAGAGATCGAAGACCTTATGGCCTATGGAATCACGAGAATTTACTCTCCTGACGATGGCAGGCACATGGGTTTGCAGGGAATGATCAATGACATGATCGAACGTTGTGACTACGATCCCTCACTTTTACCTGAAAAAAAAGGGAATATTGAGAATCAGCTAAAAGCAAACGACAAACCCGTCATTGCCAGGCTTATTTCTTTGGCTGAAAATCATCCGGAGGTTTTTCATAGTAAATTCAAAGAACTCGATAAAAAAGAAAGTGATGCACCGGTCTTAGGGATCACAGGAACAGGAGGAGCAGGTAAGTCTTCTTTGGTAGACGAACTTGTGAGACGATTTTTAAGTGATTTTCCTTCAAAAAAAATAGGTATTATCTCAGTGGATCCCTCCAAAAGAAAAACAGGTGGTGCTTTACTGGGTGACAGGATCAGAATGAATTCTGTCAACAATGACAGGGTATATATGCGATCATTGGCCACACGTCAGTCAAATCTAGCTTTGTCAAAGCATGTCAACGAAGCGGTAAATATTTTAAAAGCGGCTTCATTTGATTTGATCGTCCTGGAAACTTCAGGTATCGGTCAGTCTGATACTGAAATTCTTGATCATTCAGATTTTTCTCTATATGTGATGACTCCCGAATATGGGGCAGCCACCCAATTGGAGAAAATAGATATGCTGGATTTTGCCAATGTCATCGCCCTGAATAAATTTGATAAAAAAGGTGGGCTTGACGCCCTTAGAGACGTTAAAAAGCAATTCCAAAGAAACCATCAATTTTGGGATGTCCCGGTCGACAGCATGCCGGTTTATGGAACCATTGCCTCTCAGTTCAACGATCCCGGTACCAATAACTTGTACAAACACATCATAGATAAGCTAAATGAGACCACAGATAAGTCATTTGTTACTTCTATGGAAGTAAGTGCTGACCTCAGTGAGAAACTGTTTATCATCCCACCAAAAAGAGTCAGATACTTATCTGAAATTTCAGATACCAATGTTCAATATGACCAATGGAGCAAAGATCAAAGTGTGCTGGCCCAAAAATTGTATGGCATCTACCTTACTTTACAAAGTCTTTTAGGTGAAACTATAGACCTTGACACGAATGGGCTGAACTTATCTAATTCTGAGGAAGATACGGATAAAGAAACAACATCTTTGATCAACAGATTACTACTTGAATTTAATACAACTAAAATGAGCCTGTCTCCTCACAATTGGGAGCATATCATAGGTTTTGAAGCCAAAAAACAGGCCTATCAAAATGATATTTATAAATTTAAAGTAAGAAACAAGGTCATTGAAATAGAAACACATGCCACTAGCCTGTCTCATTTAAAAATACCAAAGATCTCCTTGCCAAAATATAAAGCATGGGGAGACTTATTGCTTTGGATCCTCCAAGAAAACCTGGCAGGTGAATTTCCATTTACAGCAGGTATCTACCCTTTTAAAAGAACGGGTGAAGACCCCACGAGAATGTTTGCGGGTGAAGGAGGACCTGAAAGAACCAATAGAAGATTTCACTATGTCAGTTTGAATTCACCGGCAAAGAGACTTTCTACTGCCTTTGATTCAGTTACTCTATATGGCCATGATCCGGATCATCGTCCAGATATCTATGGAAAAATAGGTAATGCAGGCGTCTCGGTTTGTTGTCTTGATGATGCTAAAAAGCTGTATTCAGGATTCGAACTCACCAATCCGATGACCTCGGTATCAATGACCATCAACGGACCTGCACCCATGCTGCTTGGTTTTTTTATGAATGCCGCTATTGATCAGGAGTGCGAAAAATATATCATTGACAACGATCTTCAAGAGGAAATTGAAGGGAAGATCAAAGCAATTTATAAGAAAAAAGGCGTATCCAGACCTTCCTATCAGGGGGAACTTCCCGAAGGTAATAATGGACTTGGACTTATGCTTCTGGGGGTTACAGGAGATCAGGTACTGCCTCAAGAAATTTATAAGGCAATCAAACAAGATACTTTGTCAAAGGTACGAGGTACGGTTCAAGCGGATATCCTCAAGGAAGACCAGGCACAAAATACCTGTATCTTTTCTACAGAATTTGCTTTAAAAATGATGGGGGACGTTCAGCAATACTTTACAGACAACCATATTAGAAATTTTTACTCTGTTTCGATTTCCGGTTACCACATTGCCGAGGCAGGAGCAAATCCTATTTCACAGTTAGCCTTTACTTTATCAAACGGATTTACCTATGTGGAATACTATCTGAGCAGAGGTATGGATATCAACAAATTCGGACCTAACCTGTCTTTCTTCTTTTCAAATGGAACAGATCCTGAGTACGCTGTCATTGGAAGGGTAGCAAGAAGGATATGGGCCAAGGCCATGAAACTAAAATACGGCGCAAACGAAAGGGCTCAGATGCTTAAATATCATATCCAGACATCGGGAAGATCTCTGCACGCTCAAGAGATCGATTTCAATGATATCAGAACAACTTTGCAGGCACTGTATGCCATTTATGACAATTGTAATTCATTGCACACCAATGCCTATGATGAAGCCATTACCACACCTACTGAAGAATCGGTAAGAAGGGCCATGGCCATCCAACTGATCATCAATAAGGAGCTTGGACTGGCAAAAAATGAAAACCCATTACAAGGTTCCTTTATCATCGAGGAATTAACTGACCTTGTAGAGCAAGCTGTGTATTTGGAATTCGATAAGATCACTGAGCGAGGCGGTGTATTAGGTGCCATGGAAACCATGTACCAAAGATCAAAAATACAAGAAGAAAGTTTGTACTATGAAGAAATGAAGCACAACGGTGAAATTGATATCATAGGGGTCAATACTTTTTTGAATAGTAAAGGATCACCAACTATACTTCCTCAGGAAGTAATTCGTGCGACCGAAATTGAAAAGCAATATCAGATAGAAGTCATCAAAAATTTACATCAGGCCAATAAAAAAATATCCGATCAGGAATTAGCAAAACTGAAGGAAGCAGCCATCCAAAATGAAAACATTTTCGAACAACTCATGGAAGCGACAAAAGTGTGTACATTAGGACAAATCACTTTCTCTTTATTTGATGTTGGAGGGCAATACCGCCGTAATATGTAGTATTCACAGCGAATCTAATAATGAACTATAAATGACATAATTCATTATTAATTAAAACTTTGCATTTGGATTTCTTTTGTAGATTTACGGGCATATTTATATCTCAATGAAAAATAGACTACTGCTGATCATGTTGCTCCTTTTGGGTAACTTTTCATTTACTTCATGTAATAAAACCCAAATAGATGAATCAGATGATTCAATTATCAAGGATATCTATGTCAAGGACCATTTTGATAAAAAAGAAGTGACCATAGAAATGCGTGATGGGATCAAACTACACACAACTGTGTATTCCCCAAAAGACACATCAAAGTCTTATCCTATCCTTTTAAAAAGAACACCGTATAGCTGCAAACCCTATGGAGAAAATGAATTCCCAACGAACATAGGTCCAAACAAATATATGATGAAACAAGGGTATATCGTTGTTTATCAAGATGTAAGAGGTCGATGGATGAGTGAAGGCACTTATGATAATATGCGGGCCTACATTCCTAATAAGCGATCGGAAAAAGACATCGATGAAAGCTCCGATACCTATGACACTATTGACTGGCTGGTTAAAAACGTTGATAACAATAATGGTAATGTCGGAACATGGGGCATATCCTATCCGGGCTTTTATGCCACTTATTCTGCCATTGACGCTCATCCGGCTTTAAAGGCTGCATCACCGCAAGCCTGCATCGGTGACTTCTTTTTTGACGATTTCCACCATAATGGAGCCTATTTATTGAGTTATTTCAGAGCCACCGCCTTGTTTGGTACACCCAAGGACCAACCCATAGACACAGCCTGGTATAAACTGCCTGATCTCAAAACCGAAGATCAATACCAGTTTTTTTTAGATGCCGGACCCTTGAGCAATCTCAACAAATACTTTCAATATGAAACCGTTGATGATCCTGGCTTGAGAAAAGAGAATCTTGTTGACGATTTCTTTTGGCAGGAACTTATTGACCACCCAAATTACGACAGTGTTTGGCAAAAGAAAGGCATCATACAACACCTTAAGAACATCAAACCCTCAGTAGCCACAATGGTTGTTGGAGGCTGGTTTGATGCAGAAGACTTGTACGGGCCATTAGAAACCTATAAAACAATTGAAGCTCATAATCCCGATAACTACAACACTATGGTATTTGGACCCTGGGATCACGGTGGCTGGGCCAGGTCGAAATCAAAAAATATAGTAGGTAATTATTATTTTGGGGATTCCATTTCAGATTTTTTTCAGCAAGAAATTGAATCACGTTTTTTCCAGCACTTTTTAAAGAATAGCGGTGATCACAACTCAGGACTGCCAGAAGCCTATGTATTCGATTCAGGTAAAAAAGTCTGGAAAACTTTTGACAGTTGGCCCCCTGAAAATATTTCAAGACAGCAATGGTATTTATCTGCAAATCAAAAACTTTCTAAAACTAAAGGTGTTGAACAGAAAATGACATTTATAAGCGACCTCAAAAGGCCTGTTCCTTATTCAGAGGATATCAAAACAGTATTTACTCCACGAAAATACATGACTGATGATCAAAGATTTGCCGCCAGAAGGCCCGATGTTTTGGTATTTGAAACTCAGGTACTTGAAGAAGACCTGACTTTAGCCGGAGACATTCTTGCCAAGCTCATGGTGGCTACAACAGGTACTGATGCTGACTGGATCGTCAAAGTAATAGATGTTCATCCCTCCGATACCCAAAACAATAATGAAGGTCTGCAAGATCACCTAAAAATGAGTAACTATCATTTGATGGTGAGGAGCGAAGTCATGCGAGGGAAATTCAGAAACAGCTTTTCTGAACCGGAACCTTTTGTTCCCAATCAAAAAACAGGGGTAAATATAAAACTTCAGGACGTTTTTCATACCTTTAAAAAAGGTCACAAACTGCAAGTTCAGGTTCAAAGCACTTGGTTTCCGCTGATCGATCTGAATCCTCAAACCTATGTTCCCAACATTTATAAAGCAAAAGAAAGCGATTTTAAAACGCAGTCTCATACGGTTTTCACATCTTCTTCCATTGAATTTACTGTTTTAGAATAATCTATGTTTGATCAAAAGAATAAAGGAAAGGGCCAGAGTATAAAAACCATTGTGTTTCTGGCTGCACCTGTACTATTCTTTTATCTTGTGTTTTTTGTCGAGTTAGATAAAGATCAACCGGCCATCACTTATACCCTTGCAGTGGCATTGTTAATGGCCCTGTGGTGGGTTACAGAGGTCGTGCCATTGGCAGTCACTTCTTTGCTTCCATTTGTACTTTTTCCACTCCTTGGAGTAATGAATGGAAAAGATGTCGCATCCAATTATTTCAATGATATCATTTTCTTATTTCTTGGCGGATTTCTCTTTGCGCTGGCTATGCAAAAGTGGAATCTCCATCGCAGGATCGCCTTAAAACTATTGATCATTGTGGGTAACAGTCCGGCGAGAATTATGCTGGGCTTTATGTTGGCCACCTCATTTTTATCAATGTGGATATCCAACACCGCTACGACCATGCTTATGGTCCCAATTCTCATGTCTATCATACTGAAACTTGAGGAAGTCAATTCCGGCAATGGTATAAAATCCTTTTCAACGGGTTTATTGTTAGCGGTAGCTTACAGCGCGTCTATTGGCGGCATCTCAACTTTGGTAGGTACGCCTCCAAACCTGTCTTTTGCCCGAATTTTTGCCATTTACTTCCCTGATGCACCTGAGATCTCATTTGCGTCCTGGTTCTTTTATGCATTCCCTATTGTAGTGATTCTATTTACCATCACTTTTGGATATCTCTACCTGGTATTTATAAGGAATAAATCTGATGGCTGGACCAGTATTGACAACAAAGATATTAAACTAGAATACGCTTCCCTCGGTCCATGGGTCATGGAACAGCGCATCATTGCGGTATTTTTTGGGCTCTTGGCAGTACTTTGGTTTACCAGAGCCGATTTAGACTTTGGTTTTATTTCTTTACCCGGATGGTCAAACATTTTTCAAAACCCAAAATTTCTAAATGACGGAACAGTTGCCATTGCTATAGCCGTTTTATTATTTCTTATTCCATCCAAAAATGGAAACAGTCACTTTATAATGGATTGGAAAACTGCCGAAAGTATTCCATGGGAAATTATTTTGCTGTTTGGAGGAGGATTTGCGCTAGCTAGCGGATTTAAAGAATCGGGGCTTTCCCAATGGTTTGGTGATCAGCTCATCTGGCTCAAGGATGTGCATCCATTTATTATTATTTTATCGGTGTCTTTATTGATCACCTTTCTCACTGAATTAACCTCAAATGTGGCTACGGTAGAAACTTTTTTACCTGTTTTGGCCGGTCTGGCAATGAGTATTGAAATAAACCCTTTACTATTTATGCTACCTGCTACTATTTCAGCTTCACTTGCCTTTATGTTACCTTCTGCCACAGCACCTAATGCTATTATTTTTGGAACCAAGAGATTAAAGGTGCTAGATATGTCAAGGTCTGGCCTGGCCCTGAATTTTATAGGAATTATGATCGTTACATTAGCCACCTATTACCTGGCAACATTTATTTTTAGCATTTCATTGACTGATTTCCCGTCTTGGGCAATAAAATAATCTAACTTCATGAATGTAAACAATATCACAGACGTATTTGGTAAGGCTATTAAGGATTTTTATAAAGGTAAAAATGCTATCATAGAAACATATTCGT
>CBDULU010000044.1:0-9636 GCA_965368155.1 uncultured Flavobacteriaceae bacterium | reverse complement strand
ACAACTGGAAGATCCTATTTCTACTTGATTTCCGATAACGACATTACCAATATGCGTAATTTTAACGATTCCTCTACCATCCGGGCTTGGTCTGTAACCAAATCCATCAGATCCAATAGTGACATTGGCCTGCAGTATAGAATAGTGACCTACAATACATCTTTCAGCAATGACCGTTCCAGGTTTGACGACGCTATGATCACCTAATACGGCTTCATCTAAAATAGTAACATTCGGATAGATAGCAGCATTTTTGCCAATTCTTACTCCGGGACCTATATATGAATTCGCTCCGATTGAGGCTCCAGAATCAATAAAGGCTGTTTCATCAATGATAGCGGAAGGATGAATACCTTGAGCCAATTTAACGGGCGAAGGTGTAAATAATTCCAGCAATTGCGCCATGGCCAGATCTGCATTGTCAACTTCAATAAAGGCTTTATTAGATCCCGGATCGGTCAATTGTAAAGAACGATCAACGATTGCTGCTGAGGCATTGGATTTCTCCCATAGAGGGATATATTTTTTATGACCTATAAAAGTTATAGAACTTTCTTTTGCGGATTCTATTTGTTCCGGTTCTGATATCTGTTGATCTGTATATCCGATTAAACTTCCATTTAGCAGCTCACAAAGCTCCTTAATGGGAAATGATTTTGATGCATTTTTCATGATCGAAAGATAAGGATTTATTAGCAGGGGTTATTTAACTCAATATCATTTCATATAAATTATTGACGGCATACTTTGTGGTTTTTTCGCCTACTTTGACAAATCCATAATCTTCGTAATACCGGCATAAGCGAGGATTGGAGCCATCGCAATCCAAGCGAAATTTTTCGATTTTCTCCTGTTTTAACTGGTCTATAATTTTAAGCATGACGGCTGTCCCAACTCCCTGCCCGCTATATGAGGGAAGAACTACCAAGGAATGAATATATCTGGTATTTTTTTCTATTCCTTTTTCATCCCAGTACAGGGTGTCTTTTTTAAGAAGTCTGAACATGGCTATTTTATTTCCGTTAGGATCATAAACAAAATAGAATTCCCTATTGTCAAAACCCTCTTGTACCCAGCTTATTTTCTCCTCTGGAGGATCTACCCAATAGTTCCATTGACTCACCTTTTTTTTGGTAAGAGACTGACTGGCTAGTTTAAAAAAATGCAGTGCATCTTCAAGTTCGCTATGTAATGCTCGAATGAATTTAATTTCCATATCCTAAATCAATTGAAGGCTATTTCTTTTGAATCAATTTGTTAAATTCCAAGGCTTTTTGAATCCAAAAATCTAAATCTTCGTCCTTGTCAAACCCTTCAGGATCGATAAAAAGAAACCCCCTCATTACAGAACCGGTAAAGTCCATCGGACGACTACCTTCCTTTTTGAGCAATGTTTCATAGGGTAACTTTCCAACCCTTACCATAAGTCTGTCCGATTGAGAATTCTTATCCATATCAACGCCAATACACATCTTGTCATTGACCATAAAGATGAGTCCACCCATCATTTTCTTCTCCACAACTTTCCCCTTATTGACAAGTCTTTGCCGCACTTTATCAGCTAAAAATTCACTATAGGCCATTGCTAATACATAATTTTTGAGTTAAATAAACAACACACTAATGTACAAATTAATTAAAATCATGCTTAGGTGTGAAGAACACAGCGAATTCCTTCTCGATCCATTTCAACTATGCATTCATTACATCGGTTGCACAAACTTTTTTCGAGCTGAGCGTCTTTGATTTTTATCAGAAATTCCGGGTCATGGATAAGTGGTCTTGCCAAAGCGATAAAATTGAATCCTGCTTCCAATATTTTTAAGATCCCTTCTCTGGAATCGACACCTCCTAAGTAAACCAGATCAATAGTAACGGCTTGCCTTACTTTTAGGGCTTTATCCAAAAAGAAATTCGGGGTAAAATCATATTTTTTAACGATAACAGGACCAAATAGCAACATGGTGATCTTTTCGGCCCAGGAAGAACCATTTTGTACCATTCCTTTTAAAGGGATAGGACCACGCATCATATAAAAAGGAGATTTACTTGTAAACCCTCCGCTTAGAACAATTGCGGCACAACCAATACTTTCTAGTTTTTTTGACACATATATGCAGTCTTCAAGAGAAAAGCCTCCCTTTACGCCATCATCTAAATTTAACTTTACCAGCACCGGAAAATCTGCCCCCACCGCCAAGACGACTCTTTTGACAAGCTCTAAGGGGAAGCGACTTCTGTTCATGATGCTCCCGCCAAATCTATCGGTCCTTTTATTGGTCAAAGGGCTTAAAAACTGGCTTAATAGATAACCATGACCCATATGTATTTCTAAGGCATCAAAGCCAATAGATTGAAGTGCTAGGGCCGATCTGACAAAATCTTCAATAACCTCTTCAAGCTCGTTTTCTTGCATGGCACTGGAAAAGCCCAAACCGGAGAGAAAGCCGTAAGCATTGAAAAGTTTACTAGGCGCAAGGATCTTTTTAGCTTTTTTATTTTTTGAGAAAAATCCGCAATGGGTCAATTGAATTGACACTTTTCCCCCTGCTGCATGAACCTCTTCTGCCAGCTTTTCCAAAGGAACAAGGCTTAATTCATTGATATACATTTGATCCTCGAAAGTTCTCGCATCAGCAGATACTGCCCCATAAGAAATGGTTGTCAGGCCTACGCCTCCTTTTGCCAGGGTCACATGATGGTCTATTAGTTTTTGCTTAGGGATTCCATTGTCGTACATTCCCTCAAAAGTTGCTGATTTGATAAAGCTATTAGCAAGAAAGAGAGAAGATCTGCCGATTCTTTTTTTTGAAAAAGCGAAACCTAATGATGATTGATTTTTCAATGGATTTTGATCCATATCGATACAAAACGCTATTCGTTACTTTTTTCAGGCATAATTCTCGGGCTCCATATTTCATAAATCGGGGCTCCCTTGGAGCTCATACCACTGTGATGCCATTCATTTTCAATAACTTCATATTGAAAATTTAATTTAGCGCCAACCCTGCTATTATCTCTTGAAAAAAACTCTATTTGTTCTGTATAAGTACCGTTTTCAGCAGTATAGCTGCCACCACCTGTTCCAGAGAACTTTCCAGTGGCTGTGTTAAAAGCAATCCACTGAAAACGAGATGAAGAGAGAATTTTCATCGTTTTGCGATCACCAGGAGTTCGGCGCACCATATTACCGTCTCTTTTCCGACCAGTAATTAACCATGCCCCGTTCAAGTCCCCTTTCTGACCAGCATCCACTCTGGTCCAAATCTTGTCACTTCCTTGAAATGTTATTGTATCTCCTTTAAGATCAAAAATCAGTTCCTTTGTTGTACCAACGACAGTGCTGTCGGATGAAGAAAATTCAAGCGTCAATAAGAAAGTATTTTCATGAACGGTCCACGAGCCTCCGAAGGTTCTAACAAACGCTCCTGATTTCTCATTATAAAGGGTTTCCGCCAAGTAACCATCCATAACGATAGTTGTAATTGTTATTTTTTCTCCTGCTTCATTTGTTTCGGAGCTTGTCCAAGCACCTTGAAGCGCCTGTGAAATATCGGATTCATCTGAATAAAATTCTTGATTAGATGAATATTTCTCAGTCATTAAAATTGAAAGTACCAGGAGTGGAAAAATAATAAGCGTTTTCATATTTTATCAATTAGTTTCAACGAATTTCTTTATGTCAATGATGACAAATTAGGTAAAAGCAGGGATACCTGTAATATCCATTCCGGTAATCAGAAGATGAATATCATGAGTTCCTTCATAGGTGATCACTGATTCCAGGTTCATCATATGTCTCATGATAGAATAGTCACCTGTGATACCCATTGCTCCAAGAATTTGACGTGATTCACGTGCGATATTCAGAGCCATAGCTACATTATTTCTTTTGGCCATTGAAATCTGAGCAGATGTGGCACGGTTTTCATTTCTCAGAACACCCAATCTCCAGGTGAGCAACTGCGCCTTTGTGATCTCAGTGATCATTTCGGCCAGCTTTTTTTGTTGCAACTGAAAACCGGCAATTGGCTTACCAAACTGTATTCTTTCTTTGGCGTATCTCAAAGCAGTATCATAGCAATCCATTGCTGCCCCTATTACTCCCCACGCAATGCCGTATCTCGCAGAATCAAGACAGCCCAAAGGAGCGCCCAAGCCACTTTTATTAGGCAGCAGGTTTTCTTTGGGAACTTTTACATTGTCAAAGATCAATTCTCCCGTAGCAGAGGCTCTCAAAGACCATTTATGATGTGTTTCCGGGGTGGAGAATCCTTCCATACCTCTTTCTACGATCAGGCCGTGAATCCTTCCTTCCTCATTTTTCGCCCATACAATTGCAATATCTGCAAAAGGTGAATTAGAGATCCATAACTTTGCTCCATTAAGCAAGTAATGGTCTCCCATATCCTTATACTTGGTCTCCATTCCACCCGGGTTTGAACCGTGATTTGGTTCAGTAAGACCAAAGCAACCTATCAATTCGCCAGAAGCGAGTTTAGGCAGGAATTTGTTTTTTTGTGCCTCGTTTCCATATTTAAATATCGGGTACATGACCAAAGAAGATTGAACAGAAGCCGTTGATCTGATCCCGGAATCTCCCCTTTCAATTTCCTGCATGATCAAACCATAAGATATCTGGTCTAATCCGGCCCCACCGTATTCTTCAGGAATATAAGGGCCGAAAGCGCCAATTTCAGCAAGACCATTTAGTAATTGCTTAGGAAATTTTGCTTCTTGAGCAGCGTCTTCGATAATAGGAGAAACTTCTCTCTTTACCCAATCTCTGCAAGCATCTCTCACAAGTTTATGCTCTTCAGTTAATAAATCGTCAAGAAAAAAGTAATCAGGTGCTTGAAATTGATCTACAGACATACAAATTGAAATTTTGTTAATAAAGCAAAGTTACAATTATTGGTATGATAAAAACAAGCCCCATAAACTTTTAAATGCATAAAAATAAATAGTTATATTTGCCCTTGATGCGGTATACGTTTAGGAACGAAGAAAAGCTTAAAAAGAAAAATCTTATTACAGAATTATTTGCTTCTGGCAAGTCTGCATCAGTATTCCCACTAAAAATGGTCTACCTTCAAAATGATCATGATTCCCCTTTTAAGATCCAAGCGGGAGTATCAGTATCCAAAAGAAATTTTAAGAGAGCCGTAGACAGAAATCGAATCAAAAGATTAATGCGCGAATCTTACAGAAAAAATAAATACTTGATATACAACAATGAAGATACTAAAAAGCATATAATGATGTTTATATATCAAGGAAAGAATGAAGTATCATATGAACTAATGGAGGAGAAAATGAATCAGTTGATTGAAAAATTTCTCCAAAAACAAAAATCACTGGCAACATGAAAAAACTAAAAAGAGCCGTAGTGATCAGCAGTCTTGTGCTGATGAGTACATTTTTATTTGCGTTTAAATCGGATTTTTTCGAAGTGGCGAAGCAAATGGAAATTTATACCACCTTGTTCAAAGAACTGAATCTGTATTATATTGACGAAATTAACCCTGCAGAATTAACCGAGAATGCTATTAATGAAATGCTTGAAGGCCTTGATCCATACACGAGGTATTATGATGAGCAAGGCGTAGAGGAAGTCAAGATCAATTCTTCCGGAGAATACAGTGGTATTGGTGCAGAATCAAGTCATTATGATGATAAACTTGTGATTACTGAGGTGTATCAGGGGTATTCAGCAGAGGAAGTAGGGATTAAAGTAGGAGATCAAATTATAAAGATTGATGATATTCTTGTAGAAGATTATGACAGCAACCAGATTGCGACTTTACTACAAGGAATTCCTGACAGCATGGTGAAGCTCATTATAATGAGACAAAATGAAACACTTAATTTCACAGTAAAACGAGAAAAAATCATCGTCGATCCTGTGCCTCATTTTCAGATGGTAAGCCCTGAAATTGGTTATATCGCGTTCAATAAGTTCAACAATAAAGCTTCGGCCTCTGTGAAATCTGCTTTTGTAGATCTGAAAGGTAACGGTATGAATAAGCTGATTCTTGATCTTAGAGGTAATCCCGGCGGATTATTGAATGAGGCGATCAATATCACGAATTTCTTTGTTCCTAAAAATGAAGTAGTGGTGAGTACAAAGGCCAAATTAAAAAAATGGAGTGAAGTATACAAAACAAAATATGAACCCATTGACCTGGATATCCCGATAGTGGTATTGATCGATGGCAAATCTGCTTCTGCAGCTGAGATTGTGGCAGGATCATTACAGGATCTTGACCGAGCAGTTATTCTGGGTGAAAGATCGTTTGGTAAGGGATTGGTTCAGCGCTATAGAAATCTTACTTATGGAACCAAGCTGAAATTGACGATTTCTAAATACTACACGCCTAGTGGCAGAAATATCCAGGAACTTGATTATACCCATCGCGACGGAGAAGATGTTCCTAAATTTGCTCAAGAAAACAGGAATTCTTTTAAGACCAAAAATGGGCGAACAGTTTATGATGGTGGAGGAATATCGCCAGATATAGAAATTGAAAAGACTGCATTAACGGCGTCGACAAAAGCCTTGTTGAGGTCAGATGCCATTTTCAATTTTGCATCTGATTATTTTTACCACAATCCTACTATTGCAAGCCCTGAGACCTATGTATTTGAGGATGCACAATTTGATCAATTCATATCGTTTTTACAAGAAGGAAATTCAAATTTTAAAACTAAATCTGAATCGAAGTTCGAAGCGGCTTTCGAGCTTTCTGAAAAGGAGGATCTGTCTGAAGGCATTCAGTCTTCGTATAAGGCACTTTTCAAGCAACTGGAGGAGGAAAAATTTGCTGAATTGAACAAGAACCGTGAAAATATCAAGGAAGTGCTTAGCGATGAGATTATCAACCGGTATTATTTTGAAAAAGGTGAATATCAAAACCATATAGAATTTAGCCCTTTTATAAAAGAAGCTATCTCAGTTCTTGAAAATGAGGATCAATACAGAAGGATTTTAGCGAATGGAAAAAATTAAACGAACCCGGGCTCAGATTTCCACAAATGCCATTGAAAGGATTTATATCACGATGCGGCATTTATTTATCCGGGGTTTTTATAAACCAATGGGTGTTTCAGGAAATGCCCTTATCAATGAACTTTTAATTTTACGTCCAGAAATCTATGGTTCCATAGGTGAGGAAATAGCTGAGCTGGAAGGCCTGTCGTACATTATAGACAGGTTGCCGGAAGGTATCGCTGAGTGCCGTTATATTAGTCTCACTGCAGATGAAGGTTTGAGGGAGTCTCATTTTAAAAAGATCGTTCCGGCCAAACGAAGAAGAAATTGTTATCGGATAGATCGGGATCAGATGAATATTGAAATTACAAGAGGGAGATCTGATATTTACGACATCCTGACCCACTTGACCTTTATGTTTATTGAGGCCAAAAAAATTGCCCGTAAAGTTTTGATCAATGATGAAGGTCATACCATAAGGGAGTGGAACCATCTTGAAGAAGTTGTGTTGATGAATAAAAAGATCAACAAAAATGAAAGAGAAGTGCTAATCGCCCATTTATCAACTTTTTTGGGGAGAAGCTATGAGGAAATTCAAAAAGCAGATGTCAATTTTGCAACTGATCAATCTCCGAACAGGTTATTTCAGGTGATCTACTGGATGGGTAAACTATCCCTGAATGAAATTCTGGAAGATAAAAAATACGAAATCACCTTTAGTCCGATTCTTAGAGAGCGAATTGGTCACCATATATCAGGTGAAAGCTGGGCTGACAATATCAAAAAGGAACTTTTTAAGAGAGACTTGCTAGACAGACCTATTCATATCATCAGTGCCAACATGCACAGTGTGATGAATTCTATTTATGCTGAGATGTTCTTGCCAAATGAAGCAAGTAAAAATGGTGGGATCTCGCTTTTTGAATTGATCGGAAGTTCGGAAAACAAGGATCTGAGAAAGATTATTAAAAAAGGCGCTGGCAAGAACGGATTGACTTTTATTAAGGATACTACAGGAGCCAATATTGATGTTCAGATTATTGATACGGAAAAGATAGATTTAGAGAAAACCCGCTTTACGATAAAACACTCAAAAAAGGCGAAACCCGTCATTATTGTAATGGATTATGCCTTTGGAGAGCAAGCCTACGAAACACTTGATGAATTATTGAAACCGTATGAGTTGGCTTCCGGTGACAAGAAACACTTGAATATAGTCTCTGTTTCTGTTATGGGAAAAGCAGGTATCCTGGAAGGAATAAAAGGAGATATTATGATTCCAACCTCGCATATTTTTGAAGGGACTGCTGACAATTATCCATTTAAGAACCAATTAACGGCAGAAGATCTTAAAAATGAAGGTCTTGATGTTTATGAAGGCTCTATGATCACAGTTCTTGGGACTTCTTTGCAAAACAGGGATATTTTGGAATTCTTTTATAATTCTACCTGGAAGGTGATTGGGCTTGAAATGGAAGGAGCTCATTATCAGAAAGCCATTCAGTCTGCCTCCAAGATAAGAGGGAATGTGAAGCAAGACATTAAAGTTAGATATGCTTATTATGCTTCTGATAACCCTTTAGAAACAGGAAGCACGCTTGCCTCGGGCGGCTTGGGAGCATCAGGGGTCAAACCCACATACCTTATTACCCAGAAAATTTTAGAACAGATCTTTTAAATTTTTAATTAAATTGTATTTACTGAGTATTTCATACTTGGTTTTGGGCTTAATTGAATTTTTAAAGTATTTTTGCTTGCATAAATGCAGGATATGAATATACTTATTTTAGGGTCAGGAGGAAGAGAATGTACACTAGCCTGGAAGCTGGCTCAAAGCCCCCAATGCGGAAAACTTTTCATTGGCCCGGGTAATGCAGGAACATTGAGTTTTGGAACGAACCTGGAGCTCAACCCCAATGATTTTAAGCAGGTAAAAGAAGTAGTAATAAAACATGATATCCAAATGGTGATCGTGGGGCCAGAGGATCCTTTGGTACTTGGTATTCATGACTTTTTCCTTGAAGATGATGCTCTTAAGAATATTCCCGTAATAGGCCCGCAAAAATATGCTGCCCAATTAGAAGGAAGTAAAGAATTTGCCAAGGAGTTCATGTACAGGCATCAGATACCTACTGCAAAATACAAGAGTTTTACTGTTGAAAATTTGGCTGAAGGGTATGAATTCCTTGAGACCCTGAAGGCACCTTATGTCCTAAAAGCTGATGGATTGGCAGCAGGTAAGGGAGTTTTGATTTTGAATGATCTTCAAGAGGCCAAAAAGGAACTTGAAGAGATGCTCGGACAGCAGAAGTTTGGTTCTGCCAGCTCTAAAGTGGTTATTGAGGAGTTTTTAGACGGTATCGAAATGAGTTCCTTTGTACTTACCGATAGCGAGAACTATGTTATTTTGCCAAATGCAAAAGATTATAAGCGTATTGGAGAAGGTGACAAGGGCCTGAATACAGGTGGAATGGGAGCCATATCTCCTGTGCCTTTTGCCGATGCTGAATTTCTTTCTAAGGTTGAAAAAAGAGTGATTATCCCAACCATTGAAGGATTAAAGAGAGATAATATACCGTATGTCGGATTTATTTTTATTGGTTTGATCCGGGTAAATAATGAGCCATATGTCATTGAGTATAATG